>DAINND010000207.1:0-5831 GCA_036736065.1 Ilumatobacteraceae bacterium | reverse complement strand
GCCGACAACGAACCGGCCGTCGGGCTCTATCGAGAGCTCGGGTTCACGGTCCACAACTCGAACCGGACCTTCGTGGCCGACGTCGATCCGGTCGGCGACGCGCCTGCAGCGTCGGTCGCCACGGCAACCACCGAACCAGGAGGACCCCGATGACCGACGTGCTCCCCACCTGGAGCGTCGCCGACGTGCACGAGTCCCTCGGCGCCCGATCGTTCGTCGACGCGCTCGAGCGGGCCACCAGCGATGTCGAGCGGCTCGTGGCGCTCTTCGACGAGCACGACGTGCGCGCCACCACGCCGCGCCCACCCAGCACTGCCGACGGCGCTGCATGCGATGCCGTGGTTCGCGCCTACAACGCCACCGCCCAACAGTTGCAACAGCTCGGTGCCTACGTGCACGCGACCGTCAGCACCGACTCGCGCCACGAGCAGGCCCAGTCGCTCGCCTCGGAGCTCTCCGCTGTCTCGGCCCGCGTGACACCACTGCTCGCCCGGCTGGCGGACTGGGTCCGTGCGCTCGGCGCCGACGAGCTGGCCGCCCTCAGCACCGAGGCCCTCGAGCACCGCGGGCCGCTGACACGGCTCGCGGCACGTGCCGAGCACCAGATGAGCGAGGTCGAAGAGGGCCTCTACGCCGAGTTGACGACGGTCGGCGCCGTGGCGTGGAGCCGCCTGCAGGCCGACGTCACGTCGCAGCTCGCCACCGAGGTGGCGCTGCCCGAGGGGCCGGCGCGCCTGCCGATGCCCGCCGTGCGCGGCCTGGCCACGCATGCCGACCCCGCCGTGCGCCGCGCCGCGTACGACGCCGAGCTGGCGGCCTGGCCGCAGGTGGCCACCGCCTGCGCTGCGGCGATGAACGCGATCAAGGGTGACGCCAACATCGTCAACCGTCGCCGACGCTGGGCCTCACCCCTCGACGCCTCGCTCTACGCCAACAGCGTGTCCCGACCGACGTTCGACGCCATGCACGCCGCCGTCGTCGACTCACTGCCGCTGTTCCGGTCGTGGATGCGCACCAAGTCCCGGCTGCACGGCCACGACGGCCCACTTCCGTGGTGGGACCTGTTCGCTCCCCTCCCCACGGCGCCCGCTGGTGTGTCGTGGGACGACGGCATCGAGCTCGTGCGCGACGCGTTCTCCGGCTACAGCCCCGCGCTGGCCGGCCTCGTCGATCGCGCCCTCGGCGAGCGCTGGATCGACGCCGCCCCACGAGAGGGCAAGGTCGGTGGCGCCTTCTGCATGTCCTTCGTCGACGACCGCTCGCTCGTGCTGCTCAACTGGAGCGGGTCGGTCGACTCGGCTCAGACCACGGCCCACGAGCTCGGCCACGCCTACCACAACACCCAGCTGGCCCACCGCACACCCCTGCAACGGCGCCTGCCGATGGCGCTCGCGGAGACGGCGAGCATCTTCTGCGAGACACTCGTGGTCGAGGCCGGCCTGGGGCACCTCACGGGCGCCGACCGGTTGGCCTTGCTCGACGTCGACCTCGTCGGCTCGTGCCAGGTGGTGGTCGACATCCACTCACGGTTCCTCTTCGAGACCGAGGTGTTCGCCCGTCGCCAGCGACGCACCCTGGGGGTGCGCGAGCTCGACGAGATGATGCTCGCCGCACAGGCCGATGCCTACGGCGATGGCCTCGACCAGTCGACGGCGCACCCGCACATGTGGGTGCTCAAGCCGCACTACTACGGGAGCCACTTCTACAACTGGCCCTACACGTACGGCCTGCTGTTCGGCCTCGGGCTGTTCGCCCGCTTCCGCGACGATCCCGAACGCTTCCGGCAGGGCTACGACGACCTGCTCTCGCGGGCCGGCATGGACACTGCGGAGGAGCTCGGCGCCGCATTCGGCCGCGACGTCACCGACGAGGCGTTCTGGCAGGCCAGCATCGCCGTGATCGCCGACCGCATCGCCCAGTACGAGGACCTCGCCACCACGAGGGGCGGCGGGGCCGACGCGTGAGCAGCCGCTACCAGTGCTCACGCGACGAGCTCGGCGAGCTGCTGTCGGGTGAGCCGCGCTACCGGCTCGACCAGGTGTGGTCGGGCCTCTACCAGCAGCTCGCCGAGCCCGAGGAGATGACCAACCTCCCCAAGGTGCTCCGGGCCCGCATCGCCGAGGTCCTGCCCCAGGCGCTGCACCAGGAGCTGCGTCGGGTGAGCGACGGCGGCGACACCGTGAAGTACCTCTGGCGCCTGCACGACGGCAGCCCGATCGAGACGGTGCTGATGCTCTATCCGGATCGGGTGACGGTGTGCGTGAGCAGCCAGGCGGGCTGCGCCATGGGTTGCGGCTTCTGCGCGACCGGCCAGGCGGGCTTCACCCGCCATCTCACCGTCGGCGAGATCGTCGAGCAGGTCGTGCGCGCCGGCCGCGAGGCGCGCGCGCTCGGTCGACGCCTCGCCAACGTGGTCTTCATGGGCATGGGCGAGCCACTCGCCAACGAGCCCAACGTGTGGGCTGCGATCGAGCGGATGCACGGTGACATCGGGCTGTCGGCGCGGCATCTGACGGTGTCGACGATCGGCATCGTGCCCGGAATCCGGCGGCTCACCGAGCGTCGACTGCCGGTGAACCTCGCCGTGTCGCTGCACGCTGCGAACGACGACAAGCGCACGCAGCTCATCCCGGTGAACTCGCGCTACCCGATCGATGCGCTCATGGAGGCCTGCCGCGACTACCTCGCCGTCAAGGGTCGCCGGATCAGCTTCGAGTGGGCGCTCATCGCCGGGGTGAACGACACCGATGCGGACGCGGCCGAGCTCGCCCGGCTGTGCCGGCGCTTCCGCCTGCCGGCGCACGTCAACCTGATCCCGCTCAACCCGACACCGGGCTGGCCGACCGTCGGCTCGAGCCCGGCACGGGTGCGCGAGTTCTGCAACCTGCTCGTCGACCGCGGGGTCAACGCCACCGTGCGCCGCAACCGGGGCACCGACATCGACGCGGCCTGCGGGCAGCTCGCCGCCGGCCAGCCCGTGGCGCTCGGACGCCGCGCCGGCTCGACGAGCTGACTACTGCTCGAGGTACTTGGGGTTCGCCACGGCGAGCTTGTCACGAACACTGGCCCACACGAGCTCGCGCACCTCGTCGAGCCGCTCGTCGAGGTCCCCGTCGCGGATGCGTCGAGCCAGCTCGCGGTCATCGGCGCAGCCGAGCCGGGCAAGGCGCTCGGCGTGGGCAGAGGCCTGGGCCTGGCCGACGCGCAGCTCTCGCTCGACCATCGCAAGCACGTTCACCGCGACCCGAGCGTTGAACTGCATCCGGCCCGTCGTGCCGGTGAGCACCTCGCGCTCGAGCCATTCGCGCACCGACTCGACGAGCTGCTCGGCGGAGGGGACGTCGTGGGGGCTCACCAGCGACCCTCCAGCGCCAGGAACAGGTCGTGCTCGTTCTCACAGACCCGTCGACCGATGGCCGCCAGCTCGTGGCTGCGGGTGAAGCCGGCCAGATGGGCGTTGGCCTGGAGGATGCACATGATGCCCCACTTCAAGGTGCCGAGGACCTCCCACCAGCGAACGACGTCGGGATCGATCGACCGGCCGCTGGCCCGCTCGTACGCGGCGAACAGCTGGTCGTAGCGCCCCACCCCGCCGACCGGGAGGGCCGAGCCGAACCGCCAGGCCTTCACGCACAGCCAGCCGAGGTCCTCCATCGGATCGCCGATGTGCGCGAGCTCCCAGTCGAGCACGGCGCGCAAGCCATCGTGGCCGACCATGACGTTGCCCATCCGGAAGTCGCCATGGACCACGGTCCGGGCAGTGGGCGGCGGACGATGGGCGTCGAGCCAGCGGAAGGCGAGCTCGAAGGTCGGGTGCGGCTCGTCGAGCGCATCGAGGGTGGCCCGGTACTGCGCCACCTGATCGGTCTCGACCAGGTCGGGCAGCTCGCCAGGATCGATCGAGTGCAGTCGGGCGAGCGCATCGCCGAGCTGGGCCGGAAGGACCTGCCGGGCGTCGGCGAACTCGGCGTCGCGCAGGATCTTGCGGGCGATCGTCTCGCCATCGACCGCGCTCAGCACCATGTACGACGCGCCCACCGGCGTGTCACCGGTGCCTGCGGCCACGAGCTCGGGCACCGGCACCTCCGCGGCGGCTGCGGCGCGGAGCACAGCGGCCTCGACACCCATGTCGCGCGTGTCACCGCCGCGTTGGCGCTGCAGGATCAGGGCCCGACCATCGGCGACGAAGCGCCACGTCTCTCGCGAGGCACCCCCCGACAGCCGGGTGAGCCCCTCGACGGCCGTCGCGCCGAGGATCGACGCCAGTCCGGCGGAGAGCTCCGAGGTGCTGTTCGACATCGTCCCCAGCTTGGCCGATCAGCGGCGATCGCCCCGAACCGGGCACGGCGTTCAGCAGTGAGCGCGAACCGTCGGGTACGGGTTCACCGCGGCACCGCCACCGGGGTGGATCTCGAAGTGCAGGTGCGGCACCGAGTACCGCGCGTTGCCGGTGTCGCCCAGGGTCCCGATGACGGTCCCGGCCGCCACCGATCCGGACGCGCCCCACGAGTCGAGGTGGGCGTAGTAGTACTTGTTGCCGTCGACGCCCGAGAGCCACACGGCGTTGCCGCCGAGCCGGTTCACCCGCTGTTGCACGAAGCCGTCGACGACCGCCACCAGTGGCAGGCCGCGGGCGCCGATCAGGTCGACGCCCTGGTGCGTCCGGCCGCCGCTGCGCGGCGCACCCCACGTGTCGCCGAAGGCGACATAGCCCTGCACCGGGCACAGCCAACCGGGGCTCCCCCAGTCGCGTCCGCCGCCGCTCGGCCGACCTCCCGAACCACCACCGCCGGTCTGCCCGCCGCCGGAGCCACCCGACTCACCCGCGGGTGGCGCGGGCTGACCACCGTCGGAGCCGCCGGCGGCGTCATCACCGTCGGGTGTCGCGGCGTTCGACGAGTCACCGCCGGCACCACGGGCCCCTTGGCCCGCGCTGTTGGCAGCCGCCTGGGCCGCCGCTTCGCGGGCAGCTTGCTCCTCGGCCTGGCGACGGCGCTCCGCCTCGAGCGCCTCGACGGCCTTGCGCACCGCTTCGTCCTGCAAGCGCTGCTGCTCGATCTCCTTCAGCCGCTCGACCTCGGCGAGCGCGTCCGCCTTGCGCTGCTCGAGGACCGCCCGAGCCACCTCGGCCTCGGCCTCGCTCCGCTCGAGCGCCGCCTGCGCTGCGGCAAGGTCTCTGCTCACCGAGTCGAACACGTCGAAGTCCTCCGCCGAGGCTTCGTTGACCACCTCGATGAGCACCTGCACCTGTGCCTGGTCGCCGACCGACTCGAAGCCCGTCAGCAGCGGGAGCGAGCTGGTGCCGCTGCGCGTGAACCGGTTGACGGCGATCGCCTCGACCGTGGCTTGCAGATCGGCCACCTGCCCCTCGAGCGCGGCGATCTCCTGGCGCAGGCGCTGCTGCTCGACCTCGAGGCGATCGAGCTCGGACTCGGCCGCGAAGAGGGCATCTGCGGTGGCGTTGGCTCGCTCCCGAGCGTCGGCGATCTCGCGCGCCGCCCGTTCGGCGGCGTCGTCGGCATACCCCGTCGCGCCGGGCAGAGCAGCCGCGACCAGGGCAAGGCTGGCAAGGAGGAGGGGGACCCTGCGCATCGCCCCGTCAGACTACCAGTTGTTGCGGTTGTGTTACGGTCAGCGCGAGGTGGGGCGCGCCCGCACTCCCCCGCCAGCCTGCGGAGGACGCAGTCATCGTCTGGCGCCGTTCTTGCCGCATCTCATCGCCCCGTTCGCACACCCATGACCCGTCCCGCATGACCAGTCCTGCCCCCGACCCCGCCGTCCAGTGACCCGCGCTGCGCCTTCGTGGCGTGAGCTGCTTGCGCGATTGTCGG
>DAINND010000206.1:0-5880 GCA_036736065.1 Ilumatobacteraceae bacterium | reverse complement strand
CCAGGGCGGGGCGACGTAGCCGGCCTCGGCCAGTTTGCGTCACGTCGGGCGCGGGTTGGCGGCCAGCCAGTCGCGGACCGCGAGACGGCGTGGGTCGTCGGGTGCGGGCAGCTCGAAGTCCATGCCCGAACCCTACTCAGCCACCCCGGGGGCGGGCAGCGTGACGTGTGGCCGCGTTGGGCCGCTGCTCGGGTCGCGTCCTAACGTGCCGGTGTGAGCAGCGACACGACCGCCGGATGGAACCTCGCCGACATCTGGGAGCGCAATGCCGACCGCTTCCCTGATGCCGTCGCCCAGCTGCAGGGTGACCGCACGTCCACGTGGGCCGAGTTCGACCGCCGCGCCGACGGCATCGCCGCCGCGCTGCTGGCCGGTGGCGCCGCCAAGCAGGACAAGGTGGCCCACTACCTGTTCAACTGCCCCGAGTACCTCGAGAGCATGTTCGCAATGTTCAAAGTCGGCCTGGTGCCGGTGAACACGAACTACCGCTACACCGAGGACGAGCTTGCCTACCTGTGGGACAACTCCGATGCCGTGGCCGTCGTGTTCCACGGCACCTTCGCCGAGCGCTGCGCCGCGCTGCGCAGCCGCACCCCGCGGGTGCGCACGTGGATCTGGGTCGACGACGGCAGCGGCCCGTGCCCCGAGTGGGCGATCCCCTACGAGCAGGCCGCCACGTCGGCACCCGGCCGGGTGCGCGCCCCGTGGGGGCGCAGCCCCGACGACCTCTACATCCTCTACACCGGCGGCACCACCGGCATGCCCAAGGGCGTGATGTGGCGCCAGGACGACATCGTCGGCAGCCTCGACGCACCGTCGAAGCAGCCGCTGCCGGCGGCGCCGGGCTGGAGTGAGTTCGACGCCCGCGTCGCCAAGCCGGGCCCGCGCAACCTGCCCGCGGCCCCGCTGATGCACGGCACCGGTGCATTCAACGCGATGTGGAACCTCGTGCTCGCCGGCTCGGTGGTCACCCTCGAGGGCCGGCACTTCGACCCGGTCGAACTGCTCGACACCGTCGAGCGGCTGCGGGTGAACAGCATGTCGATCGTGGGTGATGCGTTCGCCAAGCCCATCCTGCGGGCGCTCGACGCCGAACCGGGCCGCTGGGACGTGTCGTCGCTGCGGGTGATCATCTCGAGCGGCGTCATCTGGGCGGCCGACACCAAGGCCGGCCTGCTGCGCCACAACGACCGCCTGATCATGATCGACAGCCTCGGCTCGAGCGAGGCGATCGGTATGGCCAGCAACACCACCACGGCCGAATCGGCTGCGGCCGGCTCTGCTGCGGCGACGACGGCGAAGTTCGCGCTCGGCCCGAACACCAAGGTGCTCACCGAGGACGGGCGCGAGGTGCTGGCGGGCAGCGGCGAGCGTGGCCGGGTGGCCCTGCGCGGCCGCACCCCGATCGGCTACTACAAGGACGAGGCCAAGACCGCAGCGACGTTCGTCGTGTTCGAGGGCACCCGCTGGAGCATCCCCGGCGACTGGGCCGAGGTCGAAGCCGACGGCACGCTGAAGCTCTACGGCCGTGGCAGCCAGTGCATCAACACCGGCGGCGAGAAGGTGTTCCCCGAGGAGGTCGAAGAGGCGCTGAAGACGCATGCCAGCGTGCACGACGCCGCCGTGGTGGGCCTGCCCGACGAGCGCTTCGGCGAGGCGATCACCGCGCTCGTCGAGCTCGAGGCCGACGCCGCGCTCGACGAGGCCGCGCTGGTCAGCCACGTGCGCGCCCATCTGGCGGCCTACAAGTCACCCAAGCAGTTCGTGGTCGTCGACACGATCGGGCGCGCCCCCAACGGCAAGCTCGACTACAAGCGCCTCAAGGCCGAAGCCGCACAACGGCTCGGCGTCGCCTGACGCTGCGGTCAGCGCTCTCGACGGCGGCGGAGCTGCACCGTCAGCCTCCCGCCGACCACGCCGACGACCACCGCGACGAGCAACGCGACGCCGATCGACGCCCAGCCCTCGAGGCCGAGCACGCGACCGACGAGCAGGCCGAGCACCGGCGAGAGGGCGCCGAGGACGAAGCTCGGCCACAGGCTCGGCGGGCGCGGTTCGGTCACCATCTGAAGATCCCCGCGACACAGCCGGAGATCGCGCCGCCGACGCCGCCAGCACCTGCAGCCATGGCGACCGTAGGCCCGGTCCAGACGCCGGCAACCCCTCCCCCGATCGCGCCGACGATCGCCCACTGCGAGCCGGTCTTGGTGCAGCGCTTCACGGGCGATTTGCACCAGGCTTCCCACCAACGGCAGGCCGCGGGCCGATGATCGCGGACGAGGGCGTGCGGGGCATCGTGATCGCCGATCACCCTCGTCACCGTAGCTTCGTCGAGCCCACGGCGAGATGATCCCTGGTGGACGCGTCCCTCGCCCGCCGACAGCGGCACCACCCGCGAGACACCGCTCGGCGCGCGATTCGACTCGTTCCCGGCGTCGACGGCCGCAGCAGCCGCAATGATCGGTGTGGGCACCAGCAGCGACGCGCTCAGCGCTGCACCCCACATCACTCCCCGTCGTGCCCGTGGCACCACGCTCCTCCTGTTCCGAGCCCGAACGGTTCGGGCCCTCGAGCGCCACTGACGGGACAGGAGGTCACCCGCAGCGGAAACCCGCGGCGTGCGCCCATGCCCATCACCGGATGAGCCGGTCGGTGGCCTGGAGCGACTCGCCCGCAAGGGGTGTCAGGTCGTCCGGGCTGCGCAGCCGGCGAGGTGGTCGTTGACCAGCCCCATCGACTGCATGAACGCGTACACGGTGGTGGGGCCGACGAAGGTCCAGCCGCGTCGCTTCAAGTCCTTGGAGATCGCCGTCGACTCGGCGGTCTTCGCCGGGATGTCACCGAGCGATGTCGGGGCCGGACCGGGTGACGGCACATAGCCGTCGAGGTAGGCGGCGATGCTGCCGAACTCGTCGATCAGCTCGAGCGCGCGCCCGGCGTTGTTGACCGTCGAGACGATCTTGCCCCGATGGCGCACGATGCCCGCATCGCCGAGCAGTCGGACCACGTCGGCCTCGCCGAAGGTCGCCACCACCGCCGGGTCGAAGTCGGCGAACGCGGCCCGGAAGTTGTCGCGCTTGCGCAGGATGGTGATCCAGGCCAGCCCCGACTGGAAGCCCTCGAGGCACAACTTCTCGTAGAGGCGGTGGTCGTCGCGCACCGGGCGGCCCCACTCGGCGTCGTGGTAGTGCACGTACAGCGGGTCGTCACCGCACCACCAGCAACGCGTCACGCCGTCGGCGCCGACACGGAGACCGTCGGCGGGGATGTCGCTCATCGTCCGGGCTGGTAGACCCCGAACACGCCGCGCAGGGCGTCGCTGACCTCGCCGAGGGTGGCCCCGGAGCGCAGCGCGTCCTTCATCGGGTACAGGAGGTTGTCGGTGCCGCGGGCGCAGTCCGCCACTGCCGCGAGCGCCGACTGCACGACAGCCTGGTCGCGGGTGGCCTTGTAGGCCGCCAACCGTTCACGCTGGCCACGCTCGAGTGCCGGGGCGATGGGGAACACCGACGGCTCGGGCTCGTCGTCGACCGTGAACTTGTTGACACCCACGATGACGCGCTCGTCGTCGTCGATCGACTTCGTGTACTCGTACGCCGCCTGCTCGATCTCGTCCTGCTGGAAGCCGGCCTCGATGCCCGACACAGCACCGCCCATCTCGTCGATGCGCTCGATGTACTCCCAGGCGAGCCGCTCGATCTCGTCGGTGAGCACTTCGACGAAGTAGCTGCCGGCCAGCGGGTCGGGCGTGTCGGCGACACCGCTCTCGTAGCCGATCACTTGCTGGGTGCGCAGGGCGATGCGCGCCGCCTGCTCGGTGGGCAGGCCGAGCGCCTCGTCGAAGCCGTTCGTGTGCAGGCTCTGCGTGCCACCCATCACCGCAGCCATGCTCTGCACGGCGACGCGCACGATGTTCACCTCGGGCTGCTGGGCGGTGAGCGTGCTGCCACCTGTCTGGGTGTGGAACCGCAGCAGCTTGCTCGCTTCCTTCTTGGCCCCGAAGCGCTCGGTCATCAGTCGGTACCAGATGCGCCGCGAGGCACGGAACTTGGCGACTTCCTCGAAGAAGTTGTTGTGCGCGTTCCAGAAGAAGCTGAGGCGCGGGGCGAAGTCGTCGACGTCGAGACCGGCCGCCTTGGCCGCTTCCACGTAGGCGATGCCGTTGGCGATGGTGAACGCGATCTCCTGCACGGCCGTGCTGCCGGCCTCACGGATGTGGTAGCCGCTGATCGAGATGGTGTTCCAGCGCGGCACGTGCTTCGAGCAGTACTCGAAGATGTCGGTGATGATCCGCATGCTCGGACGCGGCGGGTACACGTAGGTGCCGCGGGCGATGTACTCCTTGAGCAGGTCGTTCTGGATCGTGCCGCTGATCGCGCTCGCCGGCACACCACGCTCTTCGGCGACCAGTTCGTACATCAGCAGCAGGATCGCCGCCGTCGAGTTGATGGTCATGCTGGTGGTGACCTTGTCGAGCGGCAGGTCGGCCAGCAGCGTGCGCATGTCGTCGAGCGTGTCGATGGCCACGCCCACCTTGCCCACCTCGCCCTCGGCGCGCGGGTGGTCGCTGTCGTAGCCCATCTGCGTGGGCAGGTCGAACGCGCAGCTGAGACCGGTCTGGCCGGCCTGCAGCAGGAACTTGAAGCGCTCGTTGGTGCTCGCCGCCGTGCCGAACCCGGCGTACTGGCGCATGGTCCACAACTTGCCGCGGTACATCGTCGGGTAGACGCCGCGGGTGTACGGGGGTGCTCCGGGTGTGCCGAGCTTGTCGGCCGGGTCCCAACCCGCCAGGTCGTCCGCCGTGTACAGCGGCTTCACCTCGATGCCGGAATCGGTGCGCTTGTCGTCGCTCATCGCCGCCGATCGTACGACCCACCCCGGCAGCCCACCCACTCGGGCCGACCGCCGTCTCGAGGTCCTGCGCTGCACGCGCTGTGTCATCCGACAGAGATGCCAGCTCCGTAGTAGGCGCAACCACCGCAGTCGTGACGACTGATCGAGAAGCGAGGCCCCTGATGTCCGACCGAACCCCCCACTCCCGCACCAACCGTCGCCGGGCCGCCGTGTACGCAGCGCTCGTCGCGACCGTCATCGGCTCCGGCTTCGCGGCGAGCCCCGCAGCGGCCTCGACGCCCGCCTGCACCATCACGGGCACGGCCGGCAACGACACGCTGCGCGGCACCACCCGCGCCGACGTCATCTGCGGCCTCGGCGGCAACGACGTGCTCATCGGCAACGGTGGCAACGACATCCTCAACGGAGGCGCCGGGAACGACCGCCTCGACGGCGGCGCCGGCAACGACGTGCTCAACGGCGAGGCGGGCAACGACATCGTCGTCGGCGGGGACGGCACCGACAACGCAACGGGCGGCGCCGGCAACGACCAGCTCGACGGCGGCGCCGGCAACGATGTCGTCAGCGGCGGCGACGGCACCGACACCACCAGCGGCGGATCGGGCAACGACCGCATCGAAGGTGGAGCCGGCAACGACAACGTGGCGGGCGGCGCTGGCAGCGACGTCCTCAACGGCGGCGCAGGCGCCGATGCGGTCAACCCGGGCACCGGCAGCGACGTCTGCGCCCCCGACTCGGCCGACCGGGTCAGCGGCACCTGCACCCGGGACACGGCCCCGCCGACTCTCGCCTGGATCGACGTCCCGAGCGAAGTGGCTGCGGGCTCCACGTTCACCGCAACGTTCTCGCTGTCGGACCCGAGCGGCATCACCCCCGGCTCGCCGTCAGCGTTCATCGGAGGCACGTCCGGCTACGTCACCACCTGGTGCGGCTTCGCCATCCCGGCGACGCAGGTGTCGGGCACCTCGACCGACGGAGTCTGGTCGATCACCTGCGCGGTGCCCTAGCAGGCCGTCACCGAGACCT
>DAINND010000205.1:0-5905 GCA_036736065.1 Ilumatobacteraceae bacterium | reverse complement strand
ACGGCGTGCCGCGCACGTACCGCACCTCCCACTGGAGGTAGCGGTACAGCTCGACGGCGGGCCCGCCGCCGGCGGCCGCCAGCCGCTCGAGTGCCTCGATGCCGGCCGCCAGGTCGCGCCGCAGCAGTTCCTCGGCGATCTCCTGCTTGGAGGCGAAGTGCTTGTACAGCGAAGGCTGGCGCACGCCCACCGCCGCAGCGAAGTCGAGGGTGCTGGTGCCGCGGTAGCCGCGCACGGCGAACTCACGTGTCGGCCACGCCGTCGTCGACACACCGGCGGTCACGCTGCGAGTGTAGGTGGCCGATCGACTCCACCCGGAAGAGCGCGACCAGGTCGAACCTCTACGTCGGCCGGAGCGTGCTCGGCTGTGGTTCGCAGCTCGCGGATCGAGGGGTCGTCAGAGCTTCGAGTAGTCGAGGGTGAACCAACGCTCGGGCGTGGTCGAGAACCGGACCGACTCGCCGTCGGCGTCGCCTCCGCTGCCGTCGACGTAGCGGTCGCCGCCTCGTTCGCCGAGGTAGCGCCGGGCCATGGGGCGGCTGTGCAGCTCCTTGTCGGCCGGCGAGATCGTGGCAGTACCCTCGACCGAGACGTACTTGTACGGCGGCGTCTCCGTCTGCACGCACAGGCTGAACCGCATCGCCCGCTGCAACAGGCGTCCCTTCACCGAGTCGAGGGAGGTGAGGAACCACAGTTCGCCGCCCGGTTCGTACATGTACCAGATCGGCACGGTGAGCGGGGGCCCGTCGACCCGCTCGATCCCCAGGATGCCCACGTGGAGCCCGGCGAGGAACTCCTCTCTCTCGGTCGTCGTCATCGACAGTGCGCTCATGGCTCTCCCTCCGGTAGGTGCGGATGCCGCACCGGCTCCGCTCGGTTCGACCCGACGGTAGTCGCCGGTGCCGACGCGTCGATCCGTACGACTACCGTGCGGCGGAGGGGGTGGTCATGTCGACCTATGCGGGTGAACGGCGCATCATCGACGTCGATGCGCACATCATGGAGCCGGTCGGGTGGCTGCGCTCGTACGCGCCGACAGCCGTGCGCGAGCTGATCCCGGAGCTCGGTGACGGCGATCCTGGCTTCACCCGACTGCTCGCCGAGGCCGCGGCCCTCCATAGCCGTCGGTCGAACGAGCCCGAGCTGCGCGCCCGGACCGAGCACGAGTACATGACGATGCCCCGCAAAGGCTGGATGTCGCTCGGCGGCTGGGACCCTGCCGAGCGGTCGGTGGCGCTCGATCGCCTCGGCTTCGAGTGCCAGCTCGTCTTCCCCACGGGCTCGTTCCCCCAGGTGATGGGCACACCGGTGCGGGCTCGTCTCGAGGCCGTGCGGGCGATGAACCGCGGGCTGATCGAGTTCTGCGCCGACCCGCGGCTGCTCGCCACGGCCTACGTGCCGTTCGAGCTCGGTCCCGACGTGGCCGTCGGCCTCGTCGAGCAGGCCGTGAGCGACGGCGCGGCGGCGGTCCTGGTCGACTCGATCCCCTCGCCGCACCAGCGGAGCCTCACGCACCCCGACTTCGATCCGGTGTGGGCCTCGATCGTCGACGCGGGCGTGCCGGTGCTGCTGCACGTCGGCGCCGACCAGAACTACCGCCCGGTGCCGAAGACGTTCTTCGACAACGGGCGCGACATGGCCCACGTCCGTTCCGACGCCCCCGGCGACCCGCTGTCGTTCATGGCCATCGGGTATCCGGGCGAGCTGTTCCTCGCCGCACTCGTCTACGACGGCGTGCTCGAGAGGTTCCCCCGGTTGCGCATCGGTGTCACCGAGCTGGGCGCGACCTGGCTGCCGTCGTTCCTCCACTTCATCGACACCGGCCTGCGCTCCTTCCGCGGCATCCAGGATCTGTCACACCTGTCGTTGCGGCCGTCGGAGTACCTGCGTCGCCAGGTGGTGGTCAGCCCGTTCGCCGGCGAGGACGTCGGCTGGGTGATCGAGCAGGCTGGCGCGGAGATGGTGGCCTTCTCGTCCGACTACCCCCATCACGAGGGCACCGACGACCCGATCCGCCGGTTCGAGGCGAGCATGGTGGGCGTCGACGACGATGCGCGCAGCGCGTTCTTCCACGGCAACGGCCGGCGCCTGCTGGCGCTGTAGGAGTTGCTGCTCCAGAGCTCGGGGACGGGTCGCCGTCGCAGGGCACCGCTACTGTCGGCAGACGATGGGCCGTCGGCACTCTTGGGTGGAGAGGCTCGCTGCAGCAGCCGCCGGGGCGCGCGCCGACGTACGTGCTGGGATCACCTTCGCGAAGGTGGCTGCGCAGCTCGGCACCAGCGACCGCATGGTCGTCTACTACTTCCCGACCAAGGCGGTGCTCGAAGAAAGCGTCACCCACGCCCTGGGCGCCGAGCTGATGGCAGTGCTCGACCGCGCGTTCGGCCGGGAGCGGCGCAGCACGGACGAGCTGTTCCCCACTGCGGGTATGGGGCTCGCCAGGCCTAGGGGGGACCCGACGTTCCGGGTGTGCTTCGAGATGGGCGGCCAGGCGAGCGCAGGGCGCGCGCCCTACGACCGGCTGGCGCGCCAGATGCTCGAGGTGTGGTCGGTGTGGCTGGCCGACCGGGTGGACGAGCCGACTCCGGCCCGGCGACTGGCGAGCGCGCAGGCGCTGATCGCCAAGCTCGACGGCCTGCTGCTGATACGTCTCTCCCTCGGGCCGAAGGAGGCCCAGCGGGCGTTCGAGGCGCTGGCGCGACGTGTGTAGTCGGGTGGTCCCTGCGGTTGCGTGGCTCAGCCCGTCAGGAGCGGCAGCAGGGCGGCGGCGACCTCGGCCGGCCGGTCCTCGTGGGAGAAGGTGCTCGCCTTGTCGACGAGGGTCAGCTTCGCGTCGCGGAAGGTGCCGGCCATCGCCTCGGCGTGCCTGACGGGGAAGAACGGGTCGTTGCGGCCCCACACCATCTGCACCGGGACGTCGATGGCCCGGTGGACCTCGCCGAGCCGCTTGATGTACGACGTGTCGAAGTTGCGCAGCAGGCTGGCCTGCACGCGCTGGTGGTCGCGTGACCGGCCGAGCGGTCGGAGGAAGAACTCGTCGAACTCACCGTCGAGGATGCTCCGGTCGTAGAACGCTCCGCCGAACACGAGGCGCATCCGCCGGACGCGCGGCGAGCGAGCGACGGCGCCGAGCGCACGACTGAGGGCCGGCGTGTGCTTGGCGAGGAGGAACGATCGGAAGCGGAGGCTGAGCGTCGGCGGTTCGGTGTCGATCAGGCCGACGGCGCGAACCCGAGGGTCGCCCGCCACGGCGTGCCTGACGAACAGGCCGCCGCTGTCGTGGCCCACCACGGCGAGTCGATCGATGCCCAGGTCGTCGAGCACCCGTCGGATCGCCGTGACGTGGCTGTCGATCGTCAGCTCGACCGTCGGGTCGAAGGTGCTCGAGCCGGCGCCGGGCAGGTCGATGACGTGGCAGGTGACGTGCTCGGTGAGGTGGGGCAGCAGGGTGCGGAACGTGGCCCCGCTCACCGGCCAACCGTGGACGAACAGCACGTCGGGCCCACTGCCGACGCGGCGGTAGGCGACGGCGCTCCCACCGCCGACGTCGATCATCCGCTCGGGCGGCTGCCGGAAGAGGTCGGAGGCCTGCTGGGGGGTGAGTGCGTTCATGGGTGGCTCCCGGTTGTGCTCGCGCCTGTTGTAGTCGATGCTACAACAGGGCTCAGGGCCGAGCCGCAGGAGCAGGCCGGTCGGCTCGTTGCGTCAGCCGAACGGCAGGGTGCCGTCGACGACGAGATGGGCGCACTCGATCGGACCGTCGCGTTCGATGTAGGCCAGCTCGTTGGGGATCCAGACGGTCTCCCACATGGCGCGCGACTGCTCGCCGTCGCGGGCGACGCCGCGTTCGAGGCGCACTGCGGCGGGCGCATCGACCCACACGCGCACGGTGAGGTCGTCGCGGAACATCTGGTGGAGGGCGCACACGCCTTCGATGATGACGACACCCTCGGGGCGCACGTCACGTGCGGGGTGCAGCGTCTTGGTCGCCCAGTTCCACGAGTCGAATCGGGCCACCGACCCTGCGAGCAGGCGGTCGAGGACGGCGGTGCGCAGGTGCTCGAGGTCGAACGACGAGCCCGTCCAGAACTCGTCGGTCGCCACGATCTGCGCACCATCGATCCGCTCGACCAGGCGTCGGGCCAGTGTGGTCTTGCCGGCGCCGCCACACCCACCGATGCCGAGCACCGTCAGCGCCTGGGCCCGGTGCTCGGCGAGCAGCGTCAGGATCGTGTCGATCGGGCTCGACGCCGGCGCCATGCGCCCGAGTGTACCGAGTGCCCGGCGGGGCGTCCGGGGCGGTTCCCCCATGGGCCGGGTCACCGTGGCGGGGCGGGGACCATTCGTTCGAAGACGAACTCGTGCTTGAGGAACGAGGTCTCGCGCTCGTGGCCGGGCACCGGAGCGATGAGCGGCGACATCTGGATGAGCCGCCAGCCGTCGCGCAGCGCGTCGACACCTGTCTGGTACGGCGGGTCGTCGGCCACACCGGGCCCGGCCCCGTCGGAGCCGTCGAAGACGCTCCGCCCGAGCACACGGCTGTCGAGCGACGCGCTCGCCAGCCACATCCTCAGGACCTGCTGGCGCTCCGCCGACGAGGACGGTCCGTCACCTCGGCTCACGACGGCGCCAGCGCGACGCGCCGCTCGGTGCGGGTGAGGTACCAGTCGACGTCGAAGCCCGTGTCGCCGGTGAGGTAGCGCCACAGCTTGGCGCGCTGCACGGTCTCGAGCCGGTTGACCGACGGCTCGTACCAGGGCTCGCTGCGGCGCAGCTCGGCAGCGACCGTGCCTGCCTCCATGCGGGCGAACATGTGGTCGTCGGCCCGGTTGCGGGCCTCGAGGTCGCTCGTGTCCCACAGCCGCACCTGCGCCTCGGTGGGGTTGAGGCGCAGCTTGCCCATCACCCGGTCGCGGCTGCCGTGGTTGGGCGCGCCGGCGTGCCACAGGCCCTGGTGGAAGATCACGACCGTGCCTGCGTCACCGCTGAAGTACTGCTCCCCGGCGAGATGGTGGTAGCGGGCCACGTCATCCATGTTGACCCGACGGAGGTGGCTGCCCGGCACGAAGCGGGTGCCGCCCTCGCGGGGTGCGACATCGTGGGGGAACCAGAACAGCTGGATGTCGAACGCGAGGCCCTCGTCGATGATCGCGTCGCAGTGCAGGCCCTGGGCGTGGAGGTCGCCGGCGACCTTGATGTGCACGAAGTGGTGGTCGACGACCGGTGCAGTCCCGACGAGCGAGGCGATCGCCCCGGCGACGGTGGGCACCCGCACCAGCCGCCCGAACGCCGAGCCGGGCGCGTAGGCCGTGTGGAGCGGTGTGCCCGAACGGGGTAGTTCGGGCTCACGCTGGTCGGAGCTGCCGCCTGCCGTGACACCGCGGAACTCGTCGAGCCACGAGCGGTAGAGGGTCGGCAGCTCCTCGAGAGCCTGCTGGTTGATGTCGTCGGGAACCACGGCGTCGAGACGCAGGAAGCCGCGGGCGACGAACGACGCCATCTGGTCGGTGGTCAGCAGTGGCAGGGCACCCATCCGTCACATCCCCCTCGAGCGCGTGCGCACGCTGTAGTCAACCACAGACGCCCCCACCGGCGACCAGCCGTCCGGGCGCGGTCGCCGGACGACACGCACGCTGCCTCGGCAGCGACGGTCGAGCGCGCCTACTGTGCCGCCGATGAGCACGAACGTCACCGTCCATCGCGGCATCCGCTTCGCCACGGCAGCCCGCTTCGAACCTCCGGTGATGGTGCCCTACCACCCCGGAGCGCAGCCGGGCACTGCGTTCGGGCCCACCTGCCCACAGGTGCCCGGCATGCTCGAGCGCCTGCTCGGCATCGAGGCCTCGTCGATGGACGAGGACTGCCTGCACCTCAACGTCTTCACCCGTGCCTACGCTACCCCGGC
>DAINND010000204.1:0-5935 GCA_036736065.1 Ilumatobacteraceae bacterium | reverse complement strand
GCTCGTCGGCTCGTCGCTGGCCCGGGTCGAGGGCTGCGTCGCCGTTGAGTACCTGCTCACGGCCACCTCGGACGTGAGCGACGTCGTGGGCAGCATCGGCAAGAACCCCGACGATGCGGCCTCCGTGCTCACGGTCGGCGGCTATGTCGCGATGGCTGCGGGTCTGCTCGTCGGCGGTGTCATGCTCGCCCTGGCCCTGCGCCGCCCGCGCAGCGACGGCCAGCCACCTGGCGCGGGACAGGTCTACATCCCGGTCCAGCAGGTGCCGGTGACGCCGACCTACAGCACTCCACCGACGTCGACGACGCCCCCGGCGACGGGCTTCCCGCCCCGGGCGGTGCCGGGCACGTTCGCGCCGCCGACACAGGTGCAACCGACGCAACCGCCTCCGGGCACCTGGCAGCAGCCGCCCTCCTGAGCGGCGAACGCCCGGTCAGAGCCGGCGCATCACCGTGACGACCTTGCCGAACACGGTCACCTCGTCCGCGTCGAACACCATGGGTGCGAGGCGCTCGTTGGCAGGGATCAGCGTGACCGTGCTGCCGCTGCGGCGGTAGGTCTTCACCGTGGCCTCCTCGTTCGGGATGCCCGCCACCACGATGTCGCCGTTGTCGGCCGTGGTCTGCGCTCGAGCGACCACGAAGTCGCCGTCGAGGATGCCGAGCTCCACCATGGAGTCGCCGCGCACGCGCAGCATGAAGACCTCGCCCGCTCCGACGAAGTCCTCCGGCAGCGGGAGCACCTCCTCGACGTTCTCCTGCGCGAGCACGTCGGTGCCGGCGGCCACGTCGCCGACGAGCGGGACGTGGCGGACCGGGCGGCGCTCGATGGCCATGCCCGAGTTCGGGTCGAACCGCACCTCGAGCGCCCGTGGCTTGGTGGGGTCGCGGCGGAGGTAGCCCATCCGCTCGAGCGACGCCAGGTGGGTGTGCACCGTGCTCGGCGACGTGAGGCCCACGGCCTCGCCGATCTCGCGCACGCTGGGCGGGTAGCCGCGCTCGCGCATGCTGGTTTCGATGACGTCGAGGATGCCCCGCTGGCGGGCGGTGAGGAGATCGGCCATGCGGCCAGCGTACGCGTGTTCGCCCGATGAGTCAAACATCCGTTCGGCGGACACCTGTTCGCTTCGATGGTTGACAATCGAACAGCCGTTCGCCATACTGGCTCTCGTCGGTCCGAACAACCGTTCGACCGATGGCTCGGGTGCCTTCCCCCCGGGCCCGATGCCCGAGTCCCGTGCCCGAGGTGCCCCATGTCCGTTGTGCTCGCTCCGCTCCCGTCCCGTCAGGCGACCCGTACGCACACCACCCCGGCGCGTGCCTCCTCGGGTGGCGGCCGCACCGTCGTGCGCCTGCCCCGCGCAGCTGCCACCGCGGTGCCCGGCCCGGGCGTCTATCGGCGTCGGCGCGCCGTGCTGGCGGTGTTCGTCGCCGCGATGGTGGGTGTCATCGGCCTCGCCGTCGGTGGCGGTGAGGCCAGCCGCTCGGCAGCGGGTGCCAGCTCGATGCGGTCGTATCTCGTCCAGCCCGGCGACACGCTGTGGGCGATCGCCGCGCAGCACGCCGGCAGCATGCCGATGGTCGACTATGTCGACGTGCTCGTCGAGCTCAACGGCGGTGCCCAGGTCCGGGCAGGGGAGTGGATCGTCCTCCCGTGAGTCGCCGCAGTAGGGTGGTCCGGACATGCGCTGTCCGTCCTGCCATGCCAACGACTCCAAGGTGATCGACTCCCGTGAGGCCGACGAGGGCGCTGCGATCCGTCGTCGCCGCTCGTGTCTGCAGTGCCAGCACCGGTTCACGACGTACGAGCGCCTCGAGGAGGTGCCCCTCGTCGTCATGAAGTCCGATGGGGCGCGCCAGCCGTTCGATCGGGCCAAGGTGATCGCCGGGATCACGGCAGCGGCGAAAGGTCGACCGGTGTCGGCCGACACGATCGAGGAGATCGCCGAGGATGTCGAGGACGAGGCCCGTCTGCACGGTGGCGACGTGCCGAGCCGGGTGGTCGGCCTGGCCGTCCTCGAGCGCCTGCGCAGCGTGGACGAAGTGGTCTACCTCCGCTTTGCCAGCGTGTACAAGGGCTTCGACGCCGCCGCCGACTTCCAGCGCGAGCTCGTGCTGCTCGAGAAGCTGCAGTCCGGCCCGGCCTGAGTTGGGCGCAGGTCAGCGCCGGCGCACGTAGCGGGTGAAGAGGAACCCGTCCTCTTCGAGGACGTGGGCGAGGTCCATCCGGTTGAGCACCGGCAGGGCGCCGGTGGTGAGCCGTGGGCCGTCTCCCCCGCACAGCAGCGGTGAGATCGTGAGGTTGAGCTCGTCGACGAGGTCGTCTTCGACGAGGGAGGCGTTGAGCAGCGAGCCGCCTTCCACCTGCACGATGTCGGCCTCGAGCTTCGACGTGGCCAGCTCGAGATCGACCACGGCGTGACCGGCGCGAATGGTGTCCACGGGAACCTCGGGCGCCGACTCGGGCAGGATCATGAACCCTGCGCCGCTCGTGAACAGTGACGACGTGTAGTCGAGATCGCCGCGCCGCGAGACCACGCCCACTCGTCGGCCGGGCTTGCTCGGGGCGCCGTAGCCCTCGACCCGCACGGTCGTGGCGCCGACGAGGATCTGGTCGGCGAGATGGCGCAGGCCGATGAGCACGGCGGTGTCGGAAGGGCACGAGAGCGCACTGGAGCGGCGGTCGACCACGGTGGAGCCGTCGAGGCTCGACACCATGCACAGCATCAGCCACGGTCGGTCCTGCGGCCTGGGTCGGTGCGCGCCGTAAGCCTCCTCCACCGTGATGTGCTCGGTCGGGTTCGGGAACAGCCTGCGCATGAGTGCGATGATGCCAGCCATGGGGATCGAACACGACATCGCGTCGGACACCTCGGGCGCGGCCCAGGGGCGCACCGCCTACCGGACGTGCCCGCTCTGCGAGGCCGGCTGCGGGCTCGAGGTGACCGTGCGTGACGAGCAGGTGGTGCGCATCCGCGGGGACCGGGCCGATGTGTTCAGCCACGGGTACCTGTGCCCCAAGGGCTCGACGTTGCGGCAGCTGCACGACGACCCGGACCGCCTGCGTCGACCTCTGGTTCGGCGCGACGGCGTGCACGTCGAGGTCGACTGGCCCGAGGCCTGGGCCGAGGTGGCCCGCGGGCTCGGCAGCGTGATCGAACGCCACGGTCGAGAGGCCGTGGCGGTGTACCTCGGCAACCCGAGCGCGCACAGCCTCTCGGCGATGACGTTCAACCGGGTCATGCTCCAGGGCCTCGGCACGCGGCAGCGCTACAGCGCCTCGACGGTCGATCAGATGCCGCGCCAGGTCGCCGCCGGCTACGTCTTCGGGACGCCCGTCACGGTCCCCGTGCCCGACCTCGACCGCACCGATCTGCTCGTCATCCTCGGCGCCAACCCCTACGCGTCGAACGGGAGCCTCTGCACGGCCCCGGACTTCCCCGGTCGGATCGAGGCGATCCGCGCCCGCGGCGGCCGGGTGGTGGTGGTCGCCCCTCGCCGCAGCAAGACGGCCGAGGCGGCCGACCTGTGGTTGCCCATCCGGCCGGGGACCGATGCGCTGCTGCTCGCGGCCATGGTGACGGCCCTCGCCGAGGCCGGGTGGATCGACGTCGGCCAGCACGTCCGCCACCATGTGCGCGGCGTCGACGCGGTGGTGGCCGCGTGCGCTCGCTTCACGCCGGACTCGGTGGCGGCCGCCACGGGCCTCGCGCCGCACGAGATCCGGAGCTTGGCGGCGGACGTGGCCGCGGCGTCTGCTGCGACGCTCTACGGGCGGATCGGCACCACCACGACCGAGTTCGGCACCGTCACCTCCTGGCTGATCGATGTGGTGAACACCCTGACCGGGAACCTCGACCGGGCCGGTGGCTCGATGTTCGCCACCCCGGTTGCCGGCGGAGCGACCACTCGCGGCCGCTCCGGCAGCGGTGCGGGGTTCACCACCGGGCGCGGCCGCAGCCGGGTGCACGGCCTGCCCGAGGTGATGGGGGAGTACCCCGTCGGCACGCTGGCCGACGAGATCACCACGCCCGGCCCCGGGCAGCTGCGCGCGCTCGTGACCGTGGCCGGCAACCCGGTGCTGTCGACGCCGAACTCGAACCAGCTCGACGCCGCGCTGGCCGAGCTCGACTTCATGGTCAGCGTCGACATCTACCTGAACGAGACGACCCGGCACGCCGATGTGGTGCTGCCGAGCCCCTCGCAGCTGCAGCGCGGGCACTACGACCTGCTGCTGCTGCAGTTCGCCATCCGCAACGTCGCCAACTACAGCCCGCCCGTGCTGGCCCTCGGCGACGATCAGCCCGACGAGTGGGAGATCCTCGCCAGGATCGGTGGCATCGCCCAGGGCCTCGGCCCTGACGCGGACCCGGCGATGATGGACGATCTCGCCCTTGCCGCCATGGTGCGCTCGCTGGTGCGCGACCCCTCGTCACCGGTGCACGACCGTGACGCCGACGAACTGATCGTCGAGCTCTCCGCCGATGGGCGACGTGGCCCGGAGCGGCTGCTCGATCTCATGTTGCGGACAGGGCCGTTCGGCGACTGGTTCGGCCGTCGCGCCACGGTGGTCGTCGACGGTGGTGTGCAGCGCCCGGCGGCGAGCCTCGACGCCCTGCTCGCCCACCCCCACGGAGTCGACTACGGAGCTCTGGTGCCGCGCCTGCCGGAGGTGCTGCGCACCCCGTCGGGGATGGGCGAGCTCGACCATCCGGTGCTGCTGGCCGACCTCGACCGACTCGCCGACCATGTCGCCCACTTCGAGGCGCGTGACATGGTGCTCGTCGGACGCCGCGACCTGCGCAGCAACAACTCGTGGATGCACAACATCGAGGTCCTCGTGAAGGGAAAGGCGCGCTGCACGTTGCACGTCCACCCCGACGACGCGACACGGCTCGGCCTCGTCGACGGGGGAGTGGCGCGGGTGACCAGCCGGGTCGGCGCCGTCGACGCCCCGGTGCAGGTGACCGACGCAGTGCGTCCCGGGGTGGTGAGCCTGCCGCACGGGTGGGGCCACGACCGCCCCGGCACGCGGCTGCGCGTGGCGGCGGAGCGGGCCGGGGTGAACAGCAACGTGCTCGCCGACGACGACGCGATGGATCCGCTGTCGGGGACCTCGGTCCTGAACGGCATCCCGGTGACGGTCGCAGCGGTCTGACCTGCTGTCCGGCGTCGTGCGGGTGGTTGTCCACCACTCGTCCACCGGGAAATTCACAGGGTTCTCCCTCTTCCTGCCCACAGGGCGGCCGCCGTAGGGTGGCCCTTCGTGGAGGTGGCGGCGATGCGCGGCGCGGATGGCCAACGGCCGGGGACGAGACGATCCTCGGGGTTGTGGGACAGCATGCTCTCGACCTGTGACCGCGCATCGTCGCTGTCCGCAGACGGCTGCGGCGGCCGGGGCGGGAATGGCCCGGCAATGTTTGACATGGCCGTAGTTACAATGCTGTAATCCTCCAACCTCTTGTGGTCGCTGCCGTCGAGGGGGCCGTGCAGCTACCACATGTTGTGGTGTCGTCGTCGTCATCTTCATCATCGAGAATCGGGAGAACCTGTCATGTCCTTGGCGCCTGAACGTCTAGCGATCGGAATCACGCGTCACTTCACGACGCCTGGCGTGCACCCGTACGACCAGGTGGAGTGGGAGCGGCGCGACGCTCGCATCAGCAACTGGAAAGACGGGACGGTCGCGTTCGAGCAGCTCGGCGTCGAGTTCCCCGTGTCGTGGTCGGTCAACGCCACGAACATCGTCGCCCAGAAGTACTTCCGCGGCACCCTCGGCACCCCCGAGCGGGAGTGGTCGCTGCGCCAGGTGATCGATCGTGTCGCCGACACGATCACGACCTGGGGCATCGAGGGCGGCTACTTCGTCGACGCCGCCGAGGCCGACGCCTTCCGCGACGAGCTGAAGTTCATCCTCGTCGCCCAGCGGGCCGCGT
>DAINND010000203.1:0-5942 GCA_036736065.1 Ilumatobacteraceae bacterium | reverse complement strand
ATCCGACCGCTGGCTGTCGGTCGGGCACGACCGGGAGGCGACTGGTTCAGAGCCGTGCCGGCTCGATGTCCTTGATGCGGCCCAGTGCCGGGCCGAAGGTCGACTCGAGCCATCCGGCAGGATCGGGGCCCATGGCTCCGGTCACCAGCGTCGACACGCCCACGGCGGCAAGCCGCTCTGCGCCTCGCACGACCTCATCGACGCTCGCGCCAGGCGCGATGTCGCGGTACATCGCAGTGACCTCGATCTCGTTCGGGTCTCGGCCGAGGTCGTCGCAGTGACGACGGAGGACGTCGACCTTCTTCGCCACCTCGTCGGCGTCGCCGAAGATGTTGCAGGCATCCGCGTACTGGGCGACCATCCGCAGCGTCTTGCGTTCGCCCGAGCCGCCGATGAGGATGCGCGGCCGAGGGTTGCTGACGGGCTGTGGGCTGCACAGTGTCTCTTCCAGCGTGAAGTGCTTGCCGTGGAACGCGCCGTTGTCGTCGCTCCACATCTGCAGGCAGATCTGCAGCGTCTCCTCCAACTGCTCGAAGCGATCCCTGGTCGACGGGAACGGCACACCGAGCCCCTTGTGTTCGCGCTCGTACCACGCCGCTCCGATGCCCAGTTCGGCTCGACCGCCCGACAGCACGTCGAGCGGCGTCACCGTCTTGGCGAGCAGGCCGGGGTGACGGTAGGTCACACCGGTCACGAGCAGGCGCAGGCGCAGCCGCTCGGTCGCGCCGGCGACGTAGCCGAGCGCTGTGTAGCCCTCGAGCATCGGATGCTCGGCGGGGGCCATCCAGTCCATCTGGAAGAAGTGGTCCATGAACGACATCGTCTTCACGCCGATCGCCTCGGCGCGCTGGGCCAGGTCGCGGACACCGGGACCGATGCGGTCGTCGCCGCCGGCCCAGTCGAATCGGGAGACATGCAGATCGAGGTCCATGTGGCACGAGCCTATGGCACGACTACCCGGCGATCGCCTCGAAACCGACACGGCTCACGGCTGCTGCGACCGACGTGGTCGTGATGCCCCGGCCGGGCCTGCGCCTTACGGCCCCACGAGTCGCAGGAGTCGTCGTTCGAGCACGTCGAAGATCTCGTCGCTGTGCGCGGCGCGACCCATGAGCAGCGCTCCCTCGACGGCGGCGATCAGCAGCGCGGCGTGGTCGTCCGCCTCGGACGGGTCGGCGCCGCTGCGCACGAGAGCGCGGGCGAGGGCCTGTCGCCATTCGGTGAAGACGTCGTGGGCGGCGGCGCGGATGTCGAGCTCGTCCTCGCCGCCCTGGCTCGCCGCGGCGATCGCGCAGCCTCGTTCGAAGCGACCATTCGTCAGGGTGCTCCTCCAGCCGCGCACGAACATCCTCACGAGCTCCTGGGGCGAGTCGGCGTCTGCGACGTCGATGAATGAGGTGACGGCCGAGCCGACGGCGGCGACCGCGGCCAGCACCAACTCGTGCTTCCCCCCGGGGAAGTGGTGGTAGATCGAGCCCCGGGGGGCTCCGGTGGCCTCGAGCACCAGTGCGAAGGAGGTGCCCTGCACGCCATGGGTCGCGAGCAGCTCACCGGCTCCCCTGACCATTTCGGCCTTTACGTCACGACGAGCCATTGATTATGACGCCCTTCATAGCTAGAGTATGACGACATTCATAGTAACGCCCCGGAGGTCTCCGTGCCTGTTGTCATCGTCGAAGTCCCCGAGCGTGCGCCGACGCGGCTCGAGGCCAGGGTCTCGCTGCGCGTGGGGGGTCGATGAGCATGCGGGCCCTGGTGTTCCGCGGGCCGATGGAGCTGGCTTGGGAGGAGGTGCCCACGCCGGAGATCGTCCACCCGCGCGACGCGCTCGTCCGGCCCCTCGCCGTGGCGCGCTGCGACCTCGACCCGGCCATCGCCATCGGCCTCTATCCCATGCCGGCTCCATTCGTGATGGGCCACGAGATGGTCGGCGAGGTGGTCGCCGTCGGCGACGCTGGCGGACCGTGGCGGCCGGGTGACCGTGTCATCGTGCCGTTCCAGCTCAGCTGCATGGCCTGCACGCCGTGCCGGCGCGGCCACTCCAATGCCTGCGTCGAGGTGCCCTCGGGTACGGCCTTCGGGCTCGGCCCCCACGGCGGGGTCGATCTCGGCGGCGCACTGGCCGAGCTGGTGAGGGTGCCATGGGCCGACGTGATGCTGATTCGCCTGCCCGAGGGCCTCGCCCCCGTTGCCGCAGCAGGCATCCCCGACAACGTGTCCGACGGCTACCGCTGCGTCGCCGGTCCGCTGGCCGAGCGTCCAGGGGCACCCGTCCTCGTGATCGGCGGCCTCGCCCCGTCGGTGGGGCTGTATGCCGTGATGTCGGCCATGGCGCTCGGCTCGGAGCACGTCGTCTACGTCGACGATGACCAGGGTCGGCTCGAGCTGGCATCGTCGCTCGGCGCCGAGGTGGTCGACGCCGGCGGTCGATGGGCCGATCTGCGCCTCGAGCGGCGGTTCCCGGTCGTCGTCGACGCGAACGTGCTCGACGCCGGACGCAACCTCGCGTTCCACTCGGTGGCGGCGTGCGGCGTGGTCACGAGCGTGTCCGGTGGAGCGGGGTCGATGGCGAGCCTGCCTCTGCAGCACATGTACCTGAAGGGTGTGCGCTACGAGATCGGTCGTGTGCACGCCTGCTCCACGGCGCCGGCCGTGCTCGACCTCGTCGCGAGTGGGCGCATCGATCCGGCGCGCCTCGGAGATCGGATGGGACCGTTCAGCGCGGCAGCCGACGCGATGGTCGAGCACGCAGCGAAGATAGGCTTAGCGAACGATCTCGGCTGATCGCGGACGGGCGGGAGATGGGATGGGTGGCGACTCCGAACCCGCAGGTCTCCACGCGCTCCACGACACGGTGGATGTGAGCGATGCGCAGTGGGCTGCGTTGCACGCGCAGCTCCACGGGTCGCAGATGCTCGATGTGTGCATGCTCGCCGGTTGGTGCCACGCCATCTCGTGTACGGCGAATGCCGCACGGGTGCTGCTCGAAGCTGGGGCGCCCCGATTGGTCGACTGTGGGAGGACCGCGCTACTGGCGCTCGAGTGACGCCGTCATCCCTGGCAGCGACACCCAGGGCTGGCGGTCGACGCACCACACCTCGACGGTCGGGTGGATCGTCGACGTGTCGTCGAGGAGGCCGGCTTTCACGGCGATGCGTCCCTCGGCCTTCGTCATCTCCGACACCACCGGCGATCCGCACGTGGGGCAGAACCGCCGCCACACGTAGACGTCGTCGCCGTGCTCGCCCCGATCGTCGAAGGTCGCCAGCTCGCCGACGACGGTGAGCTGCGAGACGTGGCCGACGAGGTTGACCGAGAACGCGCTGCCGCTCTGGCGTTGGCAGTGGCTGCAGTGGCACACCCCGATGCGGAGCGGTTCGCCCGTGAAGGTGAAGGTGATGGCGCCGCACAGGCAGCGACCCGTGCGCACGGTCTGCTCGGGGTCATGGTCCATGCCGAATCCTCCGCTGAGTGGTCGGTGTCGTGTCGTCCCCAGCGAGTCGACCCGACAGCGGATAGTTTCTATCATAGAATCGAAAGTCGTCGATCACCGTGCGCCGCCCACCGGCCGTCCGCGGCTCGGCGCATCGCAGGTGAGAGGAACGGCCATGACGGATCGGCAGCAACGAGGCTCGGGCAGGCGCAGCGCAGGTCGCTCGCGGTCGGTGGTCCCGCAGCGCCCGTGGAAGGTGGTCGAGCGCCGGTTCGCCCCGACCGAGGTGCTCTCGGCCGACGAGATCGAGTCCATCCACGAAGCAGGCCTCACGATCCTCGAGGACATCGGGATGCGCGTGCTCGACGACGACGCCCGCCGGCTCTATCGCGAGGCGGGAGCGACCGTCGACGACCTCCAGGTCCACCTCGATCGCGCCATGGTGACCGAACTGCTCGCCACCGTCCCCGAGACGTTCGTGCTGCGCAGTCGCAACCCCGAGCGCGACCTCCCCGTGGGTGGCAGGCACACGTTCTTCTGCTCCACCGGCGGCCCGGCGTTCGTGATGGACAACGAGCGCGGTCGGCGTTCGGGCACCTATGCCGAGTTCTGCGACTTCATCCGTGTCGTGCACTCGCTCGACATCATCCACCAGGAGGGCGGCGGCCCGTTCGAGGCGCTCGACCTCCCGGCGCACGATCGCCACCTCGACCACTACTTCGCGCAGATCACCCTGACCGACAAGAACTGGCAGCCGCAGTCGCTCGGGCGCCTGCGCGTGCTCGACGCACTCGACATGACGGCGATGGCCTTCGGGGTGTCGCGCGACGAGATGCGCTCGGTCACGGCGCTGTCGGGCGTGATCAACACCAACTCGCCGCTGCAGCTCGACATCCCGATGGCCCAGGGCCTCATCACCCTCGCCGAGCACCACCAGGTCTCCATCGTGACGCCCTTCACCCTGGCCGGGGCGATGGGGCCGATCACCCTGGCCGGCTCGCTCGCGCTGCAGCACGCCGAGGCGATGGCGGTGCTCGCACTCACCCAGATCGTGCGCCCGGGAGCGCCGGCGATGTACGGCGGCTTCACCTCCAACGTCGACATGCGCTCGGGCTCGCCCGCGTTCGGGACTCCCGAGTACGCACTCGCCGCGCAGGCCACCGGGCAGTTGGCCCGCCGCCTCGGGGTGCCCTTCCGCTCGTCGAACACCACGGCCGCGAACGACGTCGACGCCCAGGCGGCCTACGAGAGCCAGATGTCGCTGTGGGGAGCCCTCGCCGGCGGGGCGCACATGGTGCTCCACGCGGCCGGGTGGATCGGTGGTGGCCTCGCGGCGTCGTTCGAGAAGCTCATCCTCGACGCCGAGATGCTGCAGATGATGGCCGCCTACTACGACGGGTTCAGCGTCGGCGAAGCCGACCTCGGCCTCGACGCGATCCGTGAAGTCGGCCCGGGCGGCCACTTCTTCGCCGCGGCCCACACCCTCGAGCGCTACACCACGGCGTTCTACACGCCGATCCTGTCGAACTGGGACAACTACGAGACGTGGCTGGAGCGCGGTCGCGTCGACGCGCGGGCCCGCGCCGGCGAGATCTGGCGAAGCCTGCTCGACGCGTACGTGCCCCCGGCGATCGACGCCGCCATCGTCGCCGCGCTCACCGAGTTCGTGGAGCGCCGCCGCCGTGAGGGCGGCGCGCCGATGAACTGAGCGCGACGAGCCGTCCTCGGCGCGCGGCCAGCCCGGTGCGCGCCGTGCGGTCGGTAGGTTGACGACGATGGCACGACGCACCGGCCGGCCACGGCTCGCCCCGCTCACCGACCCCGGGCTCGATCCGGCCGAGGAGATCCTGATCGCGGCATCGCGCCTGTTCGCCGAGAAGGGCTTCTCCTCCACGACGACGCGCGAGATCGCCCAGGCCGCCGGGATCCAGCAGCCCTCGCTCTACTACTGGTTCCCCACCAAGCTCGACATCCTCGACCGCATCGTGAGCTCGGTCGTGGTCGGCACGGCGTCGTTCGCCGAGCGCATGGCGCACAGCCCCGAGCCGCCGCTGGTGCGGCTCTACGCCTTGCTGCTGCACGACACGCGCCAGCTGTGCGCGTCGCCCTACGACTTGAGCTTCCTGCCCAACTCGCCCGAGCTCAAGGACGAGCGGCTCACCTACCGCGCCGGCCTGACGGCGCTCTACCGGGTGGTCGAGGAGCTCGTCGCCGACGCGATCGCGCGGGGGCACCTGGTCGAGATCGAGCCGGTGCTCGCTCGCGAGCTGATCCTGACGACCACGGCCGTCACGATGGGCCAGCGGCTCGACGCGGAGCGCGTCGAACCGACCGTGCGGACCATCGTGCGGATCGTGATGCGCGGCCTGGCTGCGCCGGGGGTCGACCTCGATCAGACCGAGCCGGCAGCCCAGGCCTTGTCGACGCCGAAGAGCTTGGCGGCGGTGCCGCTGCGCAGCTGCTCGCGGGTCGCCTAGTCGAGGTGGCCCATCGTCCGCTCGCTCACATC
>DAINND010000202.1:0-6025 GCA_036736065.1 Ilumatobacteraceae bacterium | reverse complement strand
TGAGGCGGCGCGCGGCGATGACGTCGAAGTAGTCCGAGTCGAGCGTCAGCCTGCCATCACGAAGGGTGTGCAGCGTCCAGCCCGCGAGCTTGCCGGTGGGGAGGTGGCACCACCATTGGCTCCACGCCACGGTCTCGTCGCCGGCCGCATCGATCAGCTCGAAGCGGGCGCCCTGCTCAGGCATCTCGGTCTCCATCCGGCTCAGGTAGGCGACCACGGCGTCTCGACCCTCGAAGCGGCCGTAGGCGATGTCGGTGAACACAGCGTCCTCGGTGAACAGCTCGCCGAGCTCGGTGTAGCGGGCGTCGTTCTGGATCTGCCAGAAGCGACGCACCACCTCCACCGCCGGGCCGTTCACGTTGCGGGCATCGATCGACCAGCCCGCCGCGTCGTCGACGTTCGGCGGGGCGGCCTCCGGGGCCAGCTTGCGGTAGGCGCGGCTGTCGACGTAGTCGCACACATACGTCACGAGCCCGTCGTCGTTCAGCCGGTAGAGGCTCTGGCCGGGCACGGCCACCTCGACCCCGTCGGGGTTCGGGGCGATCATGTTCCAGCGGGCCCAGCCCACCGTGCGATCGGCCTCGATCTCCCACTCGTCGAAGCGGATCTTCATCTTCGGCACGATGCGCTCCATGTGCGCCATGAAGCGGGCGATCTCCTCGGTGCCGCGCTGGGCGCCCATGAACGAGTCGTAGTAGACGGCGTCGGGAGCGAACAGCGGCAGCAGCTTGGTGTAGCGCTGGTCGCGCTCAGCGGTGGCGAACTGGCGGATGATGTCGACAGCGGGTCCGGGCATGTGTGGATCATACCCCCCTGGGGTATAGTGAGTCCATGCCGCACGGGTATCACGCCGACAAAGAGCAGGTGCTCACGCGGCTGCGCCGCATCGAAGGCCAGGTGCGCGGCCTGCAGCGCATGGTCGCCGACGACGAGTACTGCATCGACATCCTCACCCAGCTCGCTGCGGTCAGCAAGGGCCTGCAAGGCGTGGGCATCCACCTCCTGCCCGACCACCTGCAGCACTGCGTCGCCGGCGACCAGTCGAGTGAGCTCGTCGCCGACGCCACCCGCGCCGTCGACCGCCTGCTGCGCTCCTGACCCGAACCAGCCCGAACCAGCCCGATCCGTCCGAACACACCGAAGGGAACCACACCATGTCCACCGAGCAGATCACCCTCCACGTCCCCGGCATGACCTGCGGCCACTGCAAGGCCTCGGTCGAGACCGAGCTCGGCAAGGTCGCCGGCGTCGCCTCGGTCGCCGTCGACCTCGACACCAAGCTCGTCGTCGTCGAGGGCGCCGATCTGTCGCACCCCGCACTCGTCGCCGCAGTCGACGAGGCCGGCTTCGAAGTCGTCGAGGCCTGAGCCGGTCGTGAGCTCGGTCCGTCGCCGTCTCGGGGCCTACGCCCTCGTGCTCGCCGCAGCGTTCGGTGGCGCGTACGCGCTCGGCAACGTGTCGGGCGCGGACACGGGCGGCTCCGGTGACCCCGGCGACCATGGCGCCCCCGGCTCGGGCGATCACGGTGCTCACGGCCCGGGCGATCACAGCGGCACCGGAAGCGGGACCGTCACCGACCTGGCCACGAGCGGGCTCAGCTCCTCGGTCGACGGCTACCGCCTGGTGCTCGTCGACCAGCAGCCCGGCCGTGTCGCACTGCGCATCGACGACCCCGACGGCGAGGCCCTCACCGAGGTCGACGAGGTGCACGGCGCCGATGTGCACCTGCTCGCCGTGCGCCGCGACCTGCCGGGCTTCCAGCACGTCCACCCCGAGCTCGGCGACGACGGGGTGTGGCGTGTCGACGTCGACCTCACCGAGCCCGGAGCCTGGCGGCTCGTCGCCGAGGTGCAGCCCGCCGCCACCGGCGACCCGATCGCGCTCGGCATCGACGTGCTCGTGCCCGGCGCGACCCAGGTGGCGACCCTGCCCGAGCCCGTGCCCGTCGACGGGACCTCGATGATCCAGCTCGCCGACGGCCAGGCGGGTGACGCGGTGATGGCGCATCGCACCGGCCTCGAGTTCGAGGTGACACCCACCGACGGCCTCGAGCCCTACCTCGGCCAGTCCGCCCACCTCGTCGCCGTCCGCGCCGGCGACCTGGCCGTCACCCACCTCCACCCGCTCGACGACGAGCTCGGCACCTACTCCTTCGCCGACACCCTGCCCGGGCCCGGCACCTACCGGCTCTACCTGCAGGTGCAGCGCAGCGGCGAGGTGCTCACCTTCCCCTTCACCATCACCGTGCCATGACCATCGACATCCCTCGCCTCGACACGATCTCGCTCGACATCACCGGCATGACCTGCGCGGCCTGCGCCGCGCGCATCGAAAAGAAGCTCAACCGCGTCGAGGGCGTCGAGGCGATGGTCAACTACGCCACCGAGACCGCCCGGGTCAGCTTCGACCCCGAGCAGGTGTCGCCCGACGAGCTCGTCGCCACCATCGAGTCGATCGGCTACGGCGCCCGCCTGCCCCGACCGCCGGCGGGGGCCGGTGACGGTGCATCGGCGGCGGCGGCGTCGGGCTCGGGCTCGGGCTCGGGCTCCGGCGACGACGACGGCGCCGAACGCGACCCCTACCTCCAGCGGCTCATCGTCGCCGCCGTGCTCGGCCTGCCGGTGCTCGTGCTGTCGATGGTGCCGGCGCTGCAGTTCCGCAACTGGCAGTGGCTGTGCTTCGCCCTCGCCTCGCCCGTGGCCACCTGGGCCGCGTGGCCGTTCCACCGGGCGGCGTGGAAGAACCTGCGCCAGGCCGAGGCGTCGATGGACACGCTCATCAGCATCGGGGTCAGCGCCGCCTACCTGTGGAGCACCTATCAGCTGTTCTTCACCTCCGCCGGCGACAACGACATGACGATGAGCATGTCGCTGTGGTCGAGCGGCGGCGGCGACCACCACCTCTACCTCGAGGTGGCGTCGACCACCGTGGCCCTCATCCTCGCCGGACGGTGGTTCGAGTCGCGCTCGAAACGGCGCGCCGGCAGCGCGCTGCGCGCCCTGCTCGAACGAGGCGCGGCCGAGGCCAGCCTCGTCGACCCCACCGTGCCCGGCGGCGAGCGCCGCGTGCCGGCCGCCGAGGTGCGCGTCGGCGACCGCTTCGTCGTCCGCCCCGGTGAGCGCATCGCCACCGACGGCATCGTCGACGACGGCCAGGGCAGCATCGACACCTCCCTCGTCACCGGTGAGAGCCTGCCGCGCGACGTCGGCCCCGGCGACGCCGTCACCGGCGCGACCATCAACACCAACGGCCGGCTCGTGGTGCGCGCCACCCGCGTCGGCGCCGACACCACACTCGCCCAGATGGCCCGCCTCGTCACCGAGGCGCAGAGCGGCAAGGCCCCCGTGCAGCGCCTCGCCGACCGGGTGAGCGGCGTGTTCGTACCGGTCGTGGTCGCCCTCGCCGTGGCCACCTTCGGCTTCTGGCTGGCACGCAGTGGCAGCATCAGCGAAGCCATGGGCACGGCGATGGCCGTGCTGATCATCGCCTGCCCGTGCGCGCTCGGCCTGGCCACCCCCACGGCGCTGCTCGTCGGCACCGGCCGTGGCGCGCAGCTCGGCATCCTCATCAAGGGGCCCGAAGTGCTCGAGAGCACCCGTCGGGTCGACACCGTCGTGCTCGACAAGACCGGCACCGTCACCACCGGGCAGATGGACGTCGTCGGCACCGAGCCGGTGCCACCACTCGGCCACCACGAGCTGCTCGCCGTCGCCGCTGCCGTCGAATCGGCGAGCGAGCACCCCATCGCCCGGGCCATCGTCGCCCGCGCCCGCGCCGAGGGGATCACCATCGCTGCCGTCGAAGGCTTTTCGATCACACCCGGTGTCGGCGCGCACGGCACCGTCGACGGGCGGGCGGTCGATGTGCGCCGTGCGCAGGGCATCGCGCACGGGCACGAGGCCACCGTGGTCGAGGTCGTGGTCGACGGGACGGTGATCGGGCGCATCGCCGTGGCCGACTCGGTGAAGCCGACCAGCCGACAGGGTGTGGCCGGGCTGCGTGCGCTCGGGCTGCGACCCGTGCTGCTCACGGGTGACCATCGGGGCATCGCCGAGGCCGTGGCCGCCGAGGTGGGCATCGACCCTGCCGACGTGATCGCCGAGGTGCTGCCCGCCGACAAGCTCGACGTCGTGCGCACCCTGCAGGCCGACGGCGCCGTGGTGGCGATGGTCGGCGACGGGGTCAACGACGCCGCCGCACTCGCCCAGGCCGACCTCGGCATCGCCATGGGCTCGGGCACCGATGTCGCCATCGAGGCGAGCGACCTCACCGTGATGCGCGCCGAGCTGCCCGCCGTGGTCGACGCAGTGCGCCTCAGCCGGCGCACGCTGCGCACCATCCAGGGCAACCTGTTCTGGGCCTTCGCCTACAACGTCGCGGCCATCCCGCTCGCCGCGAGCGGACGGCTGTCACCCGTGGTCGCCTCGGCGGCGATGGCGCTCAGCAGTGTGTTCGTGGTCAGCAACAGCCTGCGGCTGCGTCGCTTCGCATCAGCCGGCTGACGTTCGGGCCGGCGGCTGTCAGCCGCTCAGGGCCACGGCACCGTGTAGGTGAGGCCGTGCAGGAACAGGTAGAGCTCATCGGCCGTCCGCTGCACCTCGGAGCGACCGAGGCCGTACGGGTCGGTGATGTCGTCGGTGCGGCTGTCGCCCATCATGTCGGCGGCCCGGCGGCCCGCGCTGAGCGCCGAGGTCCACGAGGCCAGGTTGGTCACCGCCATCGGCCCGGCGTTGGCGATGCGGCGGGTCAGCTCCTTCAACGTGTAGGTCCGCACCCAGGTGCGCCGGTCGAGCGCCACCACGTGGCGGAGGTGCTCGCGCTCCATCGTCACGATCAGGTCGGCGCCCTCTTCCTCGGCGATGTCCTTGGAGAACAGTCGCGGCCGGTGGCCGCGCAGATCGATGCCCCAGCGGTCGAGGGCGGTCACCGCCTCGGGGTCCACCGGCAGCCCGTTCGGGCCCATCGTGCCTGCTGAGGTCACGATCGCCTCGACGCCCTGCGCGTCAAGGTGGTGCTGCAGGATCGCGGCAGCCATAGGAGAACGACACACATTGGCGGTGCACACCATGAGCACCCGAGTTGGCACGCGTCGGACCGTATCGGGGTACATGTCCGTTGGCAAGGCTATCCGTGCGCACGTTCCGGTGGATCGGCGCCGAAACGGGCGCCGCCGCGAGGGGTGATGTCACGCGACGTGGCTGCGGGCCACGGCGCGCAGCCGGTGGACCAGGGCGGCGCGGTGGTTGCGGATGGTGCGGTCGGTGACGTCACGCTCGGCAGCCAACTCGGCCGACGTCGCCCCTGCCGCCAGCCGCCGGGCCAGCTCGAGGTCACTCGGATCGAGGCCGCAGCGCGCCGCATCGGCGAGCAGCTCGGCGACCTGCTCAGCGGCGGTGGCCACCTGCTCGGGGGCCGGTGCCCGGGCGATCACGTCGTCGTCGACCGCGACCACCTCGAGGCGCCGCCGCCGGTCGGGGCGGAAGGTCCGCCGCTCGATCTCGCGCAGCATGCTCGGCACCACGAACGACGGGTAGCGCTCCACGCGGTAGGTGCGGATGACGGCCCACGCCGTGACGAGCAGCTCGTCGGTGGTCTCGAGCAGCACTGCCGAGTGCGACCCCCTGCTGCGGCGGCGGGCGATCGCGGCCAGGCCCGGCAGAAGGCGCTGCAGCACGATCCGGCCGGCGAGCGCATGGTCGCGGGCGAGGACGATGAGCCGACCCACGAGCTCGTCGTCGTGGTCACCGGGGCACCCGCGCAGGCCGAGCCCGGTCGCGATGAGCACGTCGTCGAGCGAACGGCACGGCACCACGTGCAACGCCCACCCCTCGACCAGGGCGAGCGCCCGGGGCGAACGGGACAGGTTCCCCCACTCGCGTTGGAGACGGACGATCGAGTGCTGCGACGTCGGGTCGGCGGCGAACGACGCCGACGAGCGAGCCGGGGCCACCGCCCCCGAACCCGTGCCCTTCGTGCCGGTGCTGGTCGTGCCGGTGCTGGTCGTGCCGGTGCTGGTCGTGCCGGT
>DAINND010000201.1:0-6044 GCA_036736065.1 Ilumatobacteraceae bacterium | reverse complement strand
CAAGATCGCGACGCGCGACCGCGAGATCCGAGGCGCCGGCAACCTGCTCGGCGAGGCCCAGAGCGGCCACATCGCCGCCGTCGGCTACGACCTCTACTGCCAGATGGTGACCGAGGCCGTGGGCGAGATGAAGGGCGAGCCGCCGCCCAAGCCGCCTGCCGAGGTCAAGCTCGACGTGCCCACCGACGCGTTCCTGCCGCCCGACTACGTCGCCAAGGAGGAGCTGCGCCTCGAGGCCTACCGCCGCCTGGCTGCCGTCACCACGCCGGACGAGGTGGCCGACATCCGCGCCGAGTGGGAGGACCGCTACGGCCCCGTGCCTGCGCCGGCGGCCGAGCTCCTCGCCGTGGCCTCGTTGCGGGCCGAGTGCCACCGGCTCGGCCTGCGCGACGTGGCCATCACCAACAGCGGCGCCCGACTCGCCCCGCTCCAGCTGAAGACGAGCGAGGCGATGCGCCTGAAGCGGCTCAGCCGGACGGCGATCTACAAAGAGGAGCAGTCGCAGTTGGTGCTCGGCCTGCCCCGGGGCGAGGAGCCGGCCGGGTTCCTGGTGCGCTTCCTGCAGGAGCTGATCCCACCCGGCTGAACGGCGGGCGACGGCGCTCGACCAGGTCGCCGGGTAGGGTTGGCATCCGTGATCCGCCGGTTGATGCCCCTCGCCCTGCCGCTCGTCGCCGTCGTGGCCCTCTCCTCGTGCTCCTCGCTCAGCAACGACGCAGCCGCGAGTGTGAACGGCACGACGCTCGCCCGTCGCGAGCTCGAGCTGTTCACCAAGGAGGTGTTCGCCATCGACACCGACTTCGTGCGGACCGAGTTCACCAACCAGGTCGCCACCAACTGGGTCGTCGACGAGCTGATCTCGCAGTACCTCGACGAGCAGGGCATCGTGGTCGACGACGCCGCGCGGGCCGACGCCGAGGCCCAGGGCGACCGCGAGGCCGCCGGACGCGGGATCGAGCTCAGCGAGCAGACCCGCGAGTTCCTGGTGCGCAGCGCCTCGTTGCGCTCCACCTTCAGCGCGACGCAATCCGACGGCGCCCTGTTCGACTTCGCCGAGGCATCCGACATCCAGGTCGACTCGCGCTACGGCACGTGGGTGCTCGACGCGGGCTCCGTGCTGCCACTCGGCTGAGCAGTGACCCGTCCCGTCGTCCTCGTCGTCGGCCTCGGGCCCGGTGACGAGCGCTACGTCACGGCCGAGACCCTCGCTGCGATCGAGGCCCATCCGCACCGCTACCTGCGCACCGCGCGGCACCCCTCGGCCCACCTCGTCGGCCGCTGCACCGACTTCGACGACGTCTACGACGCGGCCGACAGCTTCGACGAGGTCTACGCCACCATCGTCGAACGGCTCGCCGCTGCAGCCGCCGAGCACGGCGAGGTGCTCTACGCCGTGCCCGGGTCGCCACTGGTGCTCGAGCGTACGGTGCGCCTGCTGCGCGCCGACGACCGGATCGACTGCCGGCTGCTGCCGGCCATGTCGTTCCTCGACCTCGCCTTCGACCGGCTCGGCATCGACCCGATCGAGGCGGGGGTCCGTCTGATCGACGGGCACGAGTTCGCCACCGCTGCGGCCGGGTTCGGCGGCGCGATGCTCGTCGCCCACACCCACGCCGACTGGGTGCTGAGCGACATCAAGTTGGCCGTCGACGCCGACGGTGACGACGAGGTCGTCATCCTCCAGCGCCTCGGCACCACCGACGAGCACGTCGTCCACACGGTGTGGAGCGAGCTCGACCGCACCGTGAGCGCCGACCACCTGACCTGCGTCTACATCCCCCGGCTCGGCGCACCGGTCGGGGCCGAGCTCGTGCGCTTCCACGAACTGGCCCGCGTGCTGCGCGAGCGCTGCCCCTGGGACCAGGAGCAGACCCACCGCAGCCTGATCCCCTACCTGCTCGAGGAGACCTACGAGGTGGTCGACGCCCTGGAAGCGCTCGACCCGGACGACCCCGCCACGGACGACGCGCTCGTCGAGGAGCTCGGCGACCTGCTCTACCAGATCGAGTTCCACGCCACGATCGCCGAGATGGACGGCAGGTTCACCATGGCCGACGTGGCCCGCACGGTGCACGACAAGCTGGTGCGCCGCCACCCGCACGTCTTCGGCGACGTCGAGGTCGGCGACGCAGCCGACGTGGTCGCCAACTGGGACGCCATCAAGCGCACCGAGAAGCAGCGCACGAGCGTGTTCGACGGTGTGGCGACCTCGCAGCCGTCGCTCAGCTACGCCTACGCGGTGCAGCGCAAGGCGGCCAAGGTCGGCTTCGACTGGCCCGACGTCCACGGCGCCGTGCCGAAGATCGCCGAGGAGACCGCCGAGGTGCTCGCCGCCGTCGCGGAGGGGGCCGAACCGGCCGAGGTCTCGGCCGAGGTGGGCGATCTGCTGTTCGCCGTGGTGAACGTCTCGCGCCACCGCGGCATCTAACCGGAAGCGTCGCTGCGCAGCGCCGTCGGCAAGTTCCGGCGACGCTTCGAGCACGTCGAGGCCCTCGCGCGCGAGCGCAGCATCGACCTCGCCGCCAGCTCGCTCGAAGTGCTCGACGCGCTCTGGGACGAGGCCAAAGCGGCGGAGTAGCGTCGGGGCCATGAGCGAGATCGTCTCCGTCGTCGGCCGCGAGGTCCTCGACTCACGCGGCAACCCCACCGTCGAGGTCGAGGTCCTCCTCGACAGCGGCTCCTCCGGCAGGGCGGCCGTGCCGTCCGGGGCGTCCACCGGCGAGCACGAGGCCGTCGAGCTGCGCGACGGCGGGTCGCGCTACCTGGGCAAGGGGGTGCTCACCGCCGTGGGCGCCGTCAACGGTGAGATCGCCGGGGTGCTCACCGGCATGGACGCCCTCGACCAGCGCCTGATCGACGCCCAGCTCATCACCCTCGACGGCACGGCGAACAAGGCCCGCCTCGGCGCCAACGCCGTGCTCGGCACCAGCCTGGCCGTCGCCAAGGCCGCTGCTGCGGAGCTCGAGCTGCCGTTCTACCGCTATGTGGGCGGCCCGAACGCCCACGTCCTGCCCGTGCCGATGATGAACGTGGTCAACGGCGGCGCCCACGCCGACAACTCCATCGACATGCAGGAGTTCATGGTGATGCCCATCGGCGCGCCGAGCTTCCGCGAAGCCCTGCGCTGGGGCACCGAGACCTACCACACCCTCAAGCGCGTGCTGCACGAGCGTGGCCTGTCGACCGCGGTCGGCGACGAGGGCGGATTCGCCCCGGACCTGGCGTCGAACGAGGAGGCGATCCGCATCCTGGTCGAGGCCATCGAGCGGGCCGGCTACACACCGGGCGACGACATCGCCATCGCCCTCGACCCGGCGATGAGCGAGCTGTTCCGCGACGGCTGCTACCACCTCGAGGGCGAGGGCAAGGTGCTGACACCCGACGAGATGACCGCCTACTGGGTGCGCCTCGTGGAGACGTACCCCATCGTCAGCATCGAAGATGGCATGGCCGAGAACGACTGGGCCGGCTGGGAGACCCTGTCGGGTGCGCTCGGCCGCCGCGTGCAGCTGGTCGGCGACGACCTGTTCGTCACCAACGTGTCGCGGCTGCAGATGGGCATCGATCGCCACGTGGGCAACAGCGTCCTCGTCAAGGTGAACCAGATCGGCAGCCTCACCGAGACCCTCGCCACGGTGGAGCTGGCCACGATGCACGCGTACTCGAGCGTGATGAGCCACCGCAGCGGCGAGACCGAGGACGTCTCGATCGCCGACCTGGCCGTTGCCACCAACTGCGGCCAGATCAAGACCGGCGCCCCGGCGCGCAGCGACCGGGTCGCGAAGTACAACCAGCTCCTGCGGATCGAAGAGCAGCTCGGCGAGGCCGCCGAGTTCCGCGGCCGGCGGGCACTCGCACCGCGCTGACCGCTCCGGCCGCCACGGCCCTGGCCCGCGCGCTGGGTGACGCGATCCGCGCGCTCCGGCGTGCGAGACTGATCGGATGAGCAGCGGCTCGCGCACCACCACCATCGCGCGCCCTCGCAACGCTTCCGGCCGCACCACCGGCGTCGAGCGCGAGGGAGCGGACCGCGACTCGACGCTGTTCGGCGATCTCACCAGGCCGATCAGCGCCGATCGCCAACTCGTGCGCCACCGCGGCCGACGCTGGCTGCTGTCACTCGGCGCCCTTGCCGTCGTCGGCGCCCTGCTCGCCGCGCTGTTCGCCTTCCCGGTGAAGAACTGGCTCCACCAGCAGGACCAGATCGAGCGCAAGCAGGCACAGCTCGCCGTGCGCACGGTCGCCAACGACCAGCTCACCCGCGAGGTGGCCCGTCTCCAGACGGCCGACGGCGCGCTCGAGGCGGCGCGCGACGAGCTCGGCCTCGTCATGCCGGGCGAGGAGCGCATCAGCGTCCTCGCCACCGACACCGGACCGCTGCCCCTGCCCGCCGGGTGGCCGTTCGACGTCGTGCAGGGCATCATCGCCGCCCGCGCGGTGCCCACGCCGCCCCCGGTGGCCGACGCCACGCCCACAACTGCACCGTGACCCTTCCAGCCTGGCTAGTGTCAGGCTGACTCGCACCATTCGTCGGCGACATCCCAGGGGGTCCTCGTGGCAGGCAGCATTCTCGGCAACCGTGTCCTTCGCAAGGAGGACCCGAAGTTCCTCACCACCGGAGGCAAGTACGTCGACGACCTGCTCGACGAGCCACTGCTCGCAGGCGCGGCCTATGTCACCTACGTGCGCTCGTCGGTGGCCCACGGCCACATCCGCAGCATCGCCGCGTCCGCTGCGCTCGAGCTGCCCGGCGTCATCGCCGTGCTCACGGCAGCCGACCTCGGCCTGCAGCCGGTGCCGTCGCAGTTCAACCCCATGGTGGCCCGCGGCCTGCTCGCCATCGACAAGGTCCGCTTCGTCGGCGAGCCCGTCGCCGCCGTCATCACCGAGGAGGCCTACCAGGGCGAGGACGCCGCCGAGGCCGTGATCGTGGAGTACGACGTCCTCCCGGCCGTCATCGACATGGAGCAGGCGATCACCAGCTCGACGCTCATCTACGAGTCGGCGGGCAGCAACGTCGTGTTCGACACCACCGTGCTCGGCATCCCCGAGAACTCCGGCGCAGCCTTCTTCGAAGGCTGTGAGGTCGTCAGCGGTCCGCACCGCTTCCTGAACCAGCGCGTCGCCCCCTGCCCGCTCGAGGTCCGCGGCTCGGCCGTGGCCTGGCACGAGGGCCGCCTGCACCAGTGGCTGAGCACCCAGGCCGCTCAGGGCGCCAAGGCCACCATCGTCGCCGCCAACGGCGTCGACGCCGACAAGGTCGTCGTCATCGCTCCCGACGTCGGCGGCGGGTTCGGCGCGAAGATCACCTGCGACCCCGAGGAGGCCCTGCTCGGTGTCCTCGCCACGCGAGTCGGGCGTCCGCTGCGCTGGCGCGAGACCCGCAGCGAGTCGATGATGGTCCTCGGCCACGGCCGGGCCCAGGTGCAGTACGTCACGATCGGCGGCACCCGCGACGGCAAGGTCACCCACTACCAGATGCACGTCATCCAGGACGCCGGCGGCTTCGTCGAGATGGGCACGATCCTCGCCCCGTTCATGACCCGACCGATGTCGAGCGCGGTCTACGACATCCCGCACATCGAGTGCCGCACCACCAGCGTCGTCACCACCACGGCCGTCACCACCGCCTACCGCGGCGCCGGTCGCCCGGAGGCCACGGCTGCGGCCGAGCGGGCGATGGATCTCTTCGCCGCCGAGATCGGCATGGACCCCGTCGACGTCCGGCGCGCGAACCTGATCGCCAAGTTCGACCAGCCGCGGGCGACCGCGGTCGGCCAGAGCTACGACGTCGGCGACTACGAGGGCGCCCTCGACAAGGCGCTCGCCGCTGCCGACTACGCCGGCCTGCGCGCCGAGCAGAAGCGCCGCCGCGAGGCGGGCGAGGTCAAGCAGCTCGGCATCGGCGTGAGCGTCTACGTCGAGATCACCGGCGGCGTCGGCAACGGCGAGCACGCCCGCATCGAGGTGCTCGACGACGGCCGCGCCGTCGTCTACACCGGCACCTCGCCGCACGGCCAGGGCCACGTCACCGCGTGGAGCAT
>DAINND010000200.1:0-6088 GCA_036736065.1 Ilumatobacteraceae bacterium | reverse complement strand
GGCAACGGGCGTCGGTGAAGAACACCTCGCAGAACTCGGCCGTGCCGTCGGGCTGGACGATGCCGCGCACCTCGACGCCCGGCTGGCGCATGGGCACGAGCAGATAGCTGATGCCCTTGTGCTTGGGGGCGTCGGCATCGGTGCGGGTGAGCAGGAAGCAGTAGTCGGCATGGTGGCCGCCGGTGGTCCACACCTTCTGGCCGTTGATCACCCACTCGTCGCCGTCGAGCACGGCCTGCGTCTTGAGCGAGGCGAGGTCGCTGCCGCTGTTGGGCTCGCTGAAGCCCTGGCACCAGCGCATCGAACCGTTGAGGATTCGCGGCAGGAACTCCTGCTTCTGCTCCTCGGTGCCCCACTGCAGCAGCGTGGGGCCGACGAGGGTGTCGCCGAAGAAGTCGGCGCGCAGCGGCGCCTTGGCGCGGGCGAACTCCTCGGACAGCACCACGCCTTCCATGATCGACAGGCCCTTGCCGCCGTACTCCTTCGGCCAGGTGGCGCAGATCCAGCCGCCCTCGTAGAGCTTGCTCGGCCAGTTCTCGTTGAACGCCTTGCGCTCGTCGGCGCTCATCTCGAAGCCCTCGTCGAACCAGCCGGCAGGCAGGTTGGCCTCGAGCCAGGCGCGGATCTCGGTGCGGAACGCTTCTGCTTCGGGGGTGTAGCTGAGCTGCATGGCCCCAGTATTGACCCGCGGGTCAAGTCACGGGAAGTCGAGCCGACGGACGGTCGGCGCAGGACGAGGCTCCCCGGTCGACCGGCATCCCACCTGCTGCACCGACGACGGGCGGGTACGGTTGCGCAGGTGGACGTGCTCCCCATCAGCAGTCACAGCGACGAGGGCACGGGACAGAGCTCGCCGCGGACCTCTGCCCTGCAGGCGACCTGGGCCCGGCACCCATGACGGTCGCCACCGTCGTCTTCTTGGTGCTGGGGATCGCGACGCTCATCGTCGGGGCGAACCTCCTCGTCTCCGGGGCGTCGGGCGCAGCGATCGGCCTCGGCATCCATCCCGTGGTCGTCGGCCTGACCGTGGTCGCGTTCGGCACGAGCGCTCCCGAACTGGCGGTGAGCATCGATGCGGGCCGAACCGGCGAGGTCGAGGTGGCGCTCGGCAACGTGATCGGGAGCAGCATCGCCAACATCCTGCTCATCCTCGGCGTGGCAGCCGCGGCAGGCGGCGTGATGGTCTCCCACCGGGTCCGGCGGGTGGAGTTGCCGCTGCTCGTCGCAGTCTCCGCCATCGTGACCGCACTCGCCCTCGACGGCTCCTACGGTCGGATCGACGGGGCTGTGCTGGCGACAGGCTTCATCATCTACGCACTGTGGGTCGTGCGCGCAGCGCGCCACGAGCGTCGGTCCAGCACGAGCGACAGCACTGACCCAGCCGTCGACACCCGGTCGCCCACCGCATCGTGGTGGCTGCTCGCGGCGCGGATCCTCAGCGGCCTGGTGCTGCTGGTGATCGGCGCCGACTGGCTCGTGTCGAGTGCCGAGGAGGCAGCGATCGCGCTGGGGGTGAGCGAGGTGGTCGTCGGCCTCACGGTCGTCGCGGTCGGCACGTCACTGCCCGAACTGGTCACCACCGTCGTCGCGGCCCGGCGCGGAGAACGCGACCTGGCCGTCGGCAATGCCGTCGGATCGAACTTGTTCAACCTGCTCGCCGCGCTCGGAGCTGCTGTCCTCGTGAGCCCCGCTGGCGCCGAGGTCGGCCGCTCGCTGCTCGTGGTCGACCTTCCGGTGATGCTCGCTGCAGCAGTCGCGCTCTGGCTCGTGGCGCGCCACTCGGGCGTCCTGCGCGCCCGAACCGGAGCGCTGATGCTCACGTCCTACGGCATCTACCTGGCCGTCGTGGCCTCGATGGCCGGCAGCACCTGACGCGCTACCGCGATGGGGCCTCGGCTCCGATCGACTCAGCCGACTCCCTCGGCGAGCGCCGCGGGCAGCGCGGCCCGCAAGCCGTCGAAGCGGTCCACGGTCAGACGAGCACCTGCATCGGTGACGTAGAAGACGTCGACGACCTCGTGGCCGAGGGTGGCCACCACAGCGGACTGGATGTCGAGGCCGACCACAGTGACAGCGCGCGACAACCGATAGAGCACGGCGGGGGCATCGGGAGCGCGCACCTCCACCACCGTCGTCGTCGCCGACGCCTCGTTGCTCACCAGCACTTCGAGACGAGGAGGTGCCGCAGCCATTGCACGACGGCGCCGATGAAGCGAGCGCAGACGCTGCTCGAGCCGTGCGTCGATGTCGAGCACCCCGGTCGTGGCGGCGCGCAGGTCATGCTCGATCCGTCGCCAGTCCGGCTCCCCGGCCGATGTCTTCACCACCCGGAACTCGTCGACAGCGACGCCATCGACACCGGTGGCTGCCGACGCACCGACGACGTCGAGGCCGTGCAACGCAAGGACGCCGGCGATCTGTGAGAACAGCCCCGTGCGGTCGCGGCTGGCGATGCGCAGCACGTCCACATCATCGGCGTCCTCGTGCTCGATGTGCATCGAGCCATCGAGCTCGACGAGATGGGCGAGCGACGCGAAACGGCCGACATCCGGCGCGGACCGGTCGCGCGGTGAGCTCCCGCGCAACACCTCGGCCGTGGTGGCCACGAGCTCGTCGAGCAACGAAGCCTTCCAGGACGACCAGGCCGCAGGGCCGGTGGCCCGGCTGTCGGCGACGGTGAGCGCGTGGAGCAGTTCGAGGGTGGTCTCATCGCCCACGGCCTCGGCCACCAGCGCTGCGGTCCGCGGGTCGGACAGGTCTCGGCGGGTAGCGGTCTCGGGCAGCAGGAGGTGGTGCTCGACCAAGGCGCGCACGGTGCGATGGTCGTCGTCGGGCAGCCCCATCCGCGGGGCGATCACGTCGACGAGCTCGACGCCGACCTCGGTGTGATCGCCCGGATAGCCCTTGCCGAGATCGTGCAGCAGTGCGCCGAGCAGCAACAGGTCGGGCCGGCTCACCTCGCGCACGGCCTCTGACGCGTTGGCCACCGTCTGCAGCAGGTGGCGGTCGACGGTGTAGGTGTGGAACGCGTTGCGCTGGGGGAGGCTGCGCACCGCTCGCCACTCGGGCAGGTATCGGCTGAACAGGCCGAAGCGCTCGCGCGCCTCGACCGTCGGCACCAGTGCCGGTCCGGCGCCGAGCAGGCTGACGAAGGCGCGGCGCGTCGACTCCCCCCACCCCTCACCGGGCGCCGAGCCGCGGCTGGCCAGCAGCCGCAACGAACGACCGCCCAAGGGGATGCCGGCGTGCGCTGCGGTCGCGGCGAAACGGAAGACGAACGACGGCTCGTCGACGTCGGCGCCCGCAGCGACATGGGCCTCCTCGTCGACCACCACCACACCGGGCGACAGGTCGGTCGGCACGTGCGCGGCCCGGCCCACGCGACCGCCCGATCGGATGAGTCGCTCCGCCCGACGCCAGAACCGATCCGTCGCCCACTCGATCGCATGAGCAGCTCCGGCGATGGTGCGCATCAATGCATCGGCGTCGACGTAGCCCATCATCTCGGCCACACGGTCCTGGTCCTGCAACAGCAGCACGTTGCCCGCCCGTCCGGTGGCGCGGTGCAGCTCGCAGCGCGCGGCCAGCAGCAGCTCGGCCGGGCCGGCGAGGTCGTCGAGGGGCTCCTCGAGCGCAGCAGTCACCTCCGGCCGGTCGACGCGCAACGCCCAGCGGAGCATGTCGTGATCGCGGAGGCCGCCACGACCGTCCTTCAGATCGGGCTCGAGCAGGCTGGCCACGTCGCCATGCTTCGCCCAGCGCTCGGCGCCCGTCACCAGGAGGCGCTGGAGCCACACGTAGGGGCGCTTGCGCCACTGCTCGAGCGCCGCCTGCTGCAACTCGGCCGCCACGGCGGCATCCCCGGCCAAGAGGCGCACCGCCAGGATCGATGTCGCGGCATCGAGATCGTCGTTCGCGAGCTGCAGCAGCGACTTGGGCGAGTGCACGGATTGGCCGAGCTTGATGCCAGCGTCCCAGAGCGGGTACCAGAGCCGCTCGGCCACCTCGCTCACCTCGGTCGACGACGCCTTGGGAGGATGCACCAGGACGACGTCGATGTCGCTGCCGGGCGTCAGGGTGCCGCGGGCGTAGCCGCCCACGGCGAGGAGGGCCCAGCCGGGTCGGAGGTCGCCGGCCAAGCTCTCGAACCAGGAGTCGGCGAGCTGTGACAGCCGACGCGCGAGCCCGGGACCAGGCCGAGAGGGGGGAGAGGTCAGCAGGGGGCGGGCGAGCCGAATGGTACCAGGGTCGACAGGTTGCACGGCTCGGTGCCTAGACGGCGGCCTCGCCCGACTCGCCGGTGCGGATGCGCACGATCGAGTCGACCGACGACACCCAGATCTTCCCGTCGCCGATCTTGCCGGTGCGAGCCGAGGCGGTGATCGCTTCGACCACACGGTCGACGAGCTCGTCACCGACCACGATCTCGATACGCACCTTGGGCACGAACTCGATCTTGTACTCGGTGCCGCGGTAGGTCTCGGTGTGACCGCCCTGACGGCCGAAGCCACGGACCTCGCTCACCGTGAGGCCCTCGACACCGGCGTCGCGAAGAGCATCCTTCACGTCGTCGAGCTTGAAGGGCTTGATGATTGCAGTGATCAGTTTCATGGTGTCTCCTTCTGGCTCGGGCTCAGTGCGCCCCGCCGTGGTAGGCGGTCTCGCTGTGGAGGGCAAGGTCGAGGCCCTGGGCTTCGGCTTCGGCGTCGACGCGGACACCGATGGTCTTCTTCAGCGCCATCATGATCGCGAACGTGATGACGAACGACCAGACGATCGCGGCGACGTTGGCGAGCAGCTGCTCGAGCAGCAACTCGGCGCCGCCACCGTAGAAGATGCCTTCACCGAAGGATCCGCCGAAGAACTCGGGGTTGGCGAAGAAGCCGATGAGCAGCGAGCCCACCAGACCGCCCACCAGGTGCACGCCGACCACGTCGAGCGCATCGTCGTAGCCCGCCTTGGTCTTCAGCTTCACCGCGTAGCAGCACACGGCGCCGGCGATGAGGCCGATGAAGATCGGGCTCATGCCCGACACGTAGCCGGCAGCCGGCGTGACCGCCACGAGGCCGGCGACGATGCCCGACGCGGCGCCGAGGTTGGTGGGGTGGCCGTCGCGGATCCACTCGACGATCACCCAGGCGAGCCCGGCGGCCGCCGCGGCGAGGAAGGTGTTCATGAAGGCCTGGACGGCCTGGCCGTTGGCGGCGAGGGCGGAGCCGGCGTTGAATCCGAACCAGCCGAACCACAGGATGCCCGTGCCGATCATGACCAGCGGCATGCTGTGCGGCGGATGGCCTTCCTGCGGCCAACCCTTGCGCTTGCCGAGCACGAGCACGGCGGCGAGGGCGGCGATGCCTGCGTTGACGTGGATGGCGGTGCCGCCGGCGAAGTCGATCGAGCCACGCTCGGCCAGCCAACCGCCGTAGACCCACTTGAAGACCGGGACGTAGACGAGCAGCGACCACACCGGCACGAAGATCGCCCAGGCGGAGAACTTCATCCGGTCGGCCACTGCACCCGAGATGAGCGCCGGCGTGATCGCGGCGAACATGCCGAGGAAGGCCACGACGGCGAGGGTCATCCCACCGTCGTCACCGGAGATGGCGATGTCCTGCAGGAAGGCTGCGTCGAAGCCACCGATCCAGCCGTTCTCGAACGGCACCTGGGCCAGCGAGTAGCCGACGACGACCCAGACGATGGGCACGACCAGCAAGCAATAGAAGTTCATCATCAGCATGTTCAGCACGTTGCGCGAGCGGTCCATGCCTCCGTAGAAGAATGCGAGCCCTGGTGTCATGAACAGCACGAGCGCTGCTGACACCAGGACCCAGGCGAGGTTGCCCTCCATGTGTCTCCTCCGAGGTGTGTGTAGTTGGGGCGACCACACATTCCCCCGGGTCTGTTTCCCCAATGTTTCCGGCCGCGTACGCGTCGATGACGAGTGACGGCGGCACCACGAGTACCCCGAGCCACCTCGAGACTGCCTAATGTCAGCCCCATGACGCTCACCGAGCCTGCCGCCCCCGCCACCACGCGCTGGACCGCGCAGTGGAAGGAGCTCTACGCCGAGGTGATCACCACCGGCCTG
>DAINND010000199.1:5793-6122 GCA_036736065.1 Ilumatobacteraceae bacterium | reverse complement strand
CCGATCGTCGGATCCGGGCACGACGCGGCCCCGATCGCCGCGCGGACACGGTCGACGATGCCGGGAGCGAGGTTGGCGTAGACGAGGTGGGCGCCGCTGAAGCGCTGGGCCTCGGCGACGAAGGGCTCCACCAGCACGTCAGACGTCAGGATCACCACCGTCGTGGTGTCCGGCTGGACCGCGGCTCGGAACCAGGCCACCCACTCGTCGGGCACCCCGAGGTCGACGGCCTGGGCGCCGCCGGCGCCGCCCCCCCCCCCCCCACCCCCCCCCCCCACACCCACCCCCCCCCCCCCCACCCCCCCACCCCACCCGCCCCCCACCCAAAC
>DAINND010000199.1:0-5783 GCA_036736065.1 Ilumatobacteraceae bacterium | reverse complement strand
CGGCCTCTGCGACTCCGGCCCCCACCCCGGCACCGACCACCCCGCCGGCGATCCAGCCGACCGGGCCACCGAGCACCAACCCGATCAGGCTCGACCACATCGCCCCCGACAGCGCCGCCCTGCCCATCGACGGGTCGGTCGACTCCTCCACCCTGGTCGAGCCGTCCGCGCTCTTCGACACGAGCACCGCGTCCTTGAGCGTGAGCTCGCCCCGGCTAGCGAGCCGGCCCATGGCGGTGAGGAACTCCGACGCCCGGAAGCGGTCGCCGAAGGAGACGCCGATGATCGTGTCGGCCGGTGCGCCCGAGTCGGTCATCTGCTCCCCCTCATCGTCACGTGACCCCGTCGTCACGTCGGTTCGTCGGAGGTTCAGCCTCGCACACCACGTGCGCGCGTCCGACGCGGGACGCCCGCCGGGGCCCGTCGCTAGGATGCTCACGACGGTTCGAGCACTGCAACGGAGACCACCAGTCATGGCCCAGCCTGCGACTCCCCCCCTTCTCATCAGCGGAGCCACGCTGGTCGACGGCAACGGCGGCGCGCCCGTCCCTGCAGTCGACGTCTTCATCCATGGCGACGAGATCGTGGCGGTCGGGCCGACCGGGACGGTCGAGCTCCCCGCAGGCATCACGCCCGAGGTGATCGATGCCGCGGGATGCACCGTCATGCCCGGCCTCATCGATGCGCACTGCCACAGCACGTTCGACGACGTGCAGTCGAACGACGAGCTCTTCTTCCACCGCCCGCCCGTGATCTCCGCGCTCGTCACTGCGTTCAACCTGCCCAAGCTGCTGCGTGCCGGCGTCACGTCGTTCTTCGACCCCGACACCGTCCACGGCATCGGACCGCAGGTCCGTGACGCGCTGAACGCAGGCCTGTTCGAGGGGCCACGCATGGCGACGGGCGTCCAAGCGCTCCTCACCTCGGTCGGCGGCACCGCAGGTCGGCTGATCCCCGACGAGGGCGAGGTCGGCTATGCCGCCGTGGTGAACACCCTCGAGGAGATGGTCGTCACCACGCGACGCCAGATCAAGTACGGGGCCGACTGGATCAAGATCCACGCGACCGGTTCGATCCCCACGCACATGGGCGAGTTGCAGGTGTGGACGCTCGACGAGATGAAGGCCGTCTGCGATACCGCTCACGCATTGGGCGTGCCCGTGACGGCGCATTGCCGCAATGCCACGGCGACCCGCGATGCCGCGCTCGCCGGCGTCGACCTGATCCTCCATGCGTCGTTCCTCGACGACGAGGCCCTGCAGGCGATCCTCGACTCCGGCGCCGCCGTCGCCCCCACCTTCACCTTCCTCGCGAACCTCGCCGACTACGGCGACCGGGTGGGGGCGAGCAACGGGATGACGAGCATCTTCCGCGGCGAGATCGAGGCGACCGCAGGGAAGCTGCGCATCGCCTACGACGAAGGCGTGCGGCTGCTCTGCGGGTCCGAGAGCGGCTTCGCGCTCACGCCCTACGGGCACTGGCACGCCCGCGAGCTCGAGGTCTTCGTCGACGCGCTCGGGCTGACACCGCTCGAGGCGATCACCTGCGCCACCAGGAACAACGCGTTCGCGATGCGGATGGATGGCCAGCTCGGGGTCGTCGCACCGGGGTACCGCGCCGACGTGCTCGTGGTCGACGGAGACCCGTTGGCCGACATCGCGATCCTGCAGGACAAGCGCCGACTGAAGGCGGTCATCAGCCGCGGCAGGTCGGTCGATCTCACCGCTCCGTGGCCGGAGCGCCGCAAGATCGCCGGCGAGAAGGTCGGCAACTGGGCCTCCGAGGTCCTCACCTACGAGCGCGCCCACGGCCTGGTCGGAGCGTCGTGACCGGCGCGCGGCGGGTGCTCGTCACCGGCGCCGCGTCGGGCATCGGAGCCGCCACGTGCCGGGTGCTCGCGCGTGAGGGCTGGGACGTCGTGGCCACCGACGCCGTCCGGGTGGAGGGTGTCGATGAGCTCGACGTGACCGACGAGGGAGCCTGGGACCGGCTGCTCGCCCGGACCGGGCCCCTCGACGCGATGGTCACGTGCGCCGGGATCAGGACGCGCTCACACATCGTCGACACCTCGCTCGACGAATGGGAGCGACACCTGCGGGTCAACCTCACGGGAACCTGGCTCGCCGCCCGCGGGCTGTTGCGCCAGGCAGCTGCGGCGCCGGACCGCACTCGCGCCATGGTCACCATCGCCTCGGTGAACGCGACGCTCGCCGTGCCCGGCCAGGCCCACTACGTCGCCTCCAAGGGAGGCATCGTGGCGCTCACCAAGGCCATCGCCCTCGAAGGGGCGCCGATCGGCCTGCGCGCCAACTCGATCGCCCCCGGCCCCATCCGCACGCCGATGGCTGCCGAGCGCCTGGCCGCCCCGGATCAGGTGCGTTGGCTGTCGGGCCGCGTGCCACTCGGCCGGGGGGGGGGGGGCGGCCGGGGGGGCGGGGGGCGCGGGCCACTCGGCCGGGGCGGCGAAGCCGTCGAGGCGGCCGAGGTCGTCGAGTTCCTCCTCTCCGAGCGAGCCTCGTACATCTCCGGCGAGGTCCTCTACGTCGACGGCGGTTGGGCGGCCAACGCCGTCTGAGCGGGCCGGCGCGGACCAGCCGACACGGCGCACTCACTCGTCGAGGTGCGGACCGGGCACCGAGGACGGCCTCGGCAGCAGGGTCATGAGCGCCTGGGAGAGCCCACCGTCGACGTAGAGCACCTGCCCATTCACGTAGGCGGCGGCGGCCGAGACCAAGAACGCGACCACCCCGGCGATGTCGTCGTCGGTGCCGAGGCGCCGCAGCGGCACCGCACCGGCGCGCACCCGACGGACGTCCGCGTCGTCGTAGCCCCCGCCCGTGCCCGGCGTGGGCACCAGGCCAGGGCCGCCCGCGTTGGCCCGCACCCCGCGCGGCCCCCACTCGAGCGCCGTCTGACGGGTCAGGGCGAGCACCGCGCTCTTCGACGCCGAGTACGCGCCCACGCTCGGGTTCGCCGCGGCGGCTGCGATCGACACCATGTTGACGATGGCTCCGGCGCCTGCGGCCAGCATCGAACGACCGAACACCTGCGTGCAATGGAAGGTGCCGCCGAGGTTGACCGCCATCACCTGCTCGAAGTCGTCCGGCTCGACATCCTCCAGTGCAGCGAAACGCCAGATCCCGGCGTTGTTGACCAGCACGTCCACCGGACCGATCGCATCCGCAGTGGCCTCGACGGCTCGGCGGGAGGAGACGTCGCACACCGTCACGCCGGGAGCGGCGAGCACGTCGAGGCGCACCACCTCGAGCCCGTCCACCTCCAGGCGGTCGGCGATCGCCGCACCGAGCCCGCGGGCCGCACCGGTCACCACTGCCCGCCTCATGCCGTTACCCTGCGTCCCATGACCTCGCCGTCCCGTCTGCAGATACGGATCGACCAGTCCGAGTGCGTCAGCGCCGGCCGCTGCGTGGCGACCGCGCCCGGGCTGTTCCACTTCGACGACGACGAGCTGGCAGTCATCGACGAGCACGCGCCGCTACCCGACGACGAGACGGTGCTGCGCATCGCGCGGGCCTGCCCGAACGGGGCGATCCACGTGTCGCGCGACGGTGTCGACGTGGAGCTCTGACCGGACGTCATCGGCCACCGAGCCGCAAGAGGCGACGGGCGTTGGCGTCGAACTCGGGGCGCGCATGGGCTTCGGCCGCCGTGGTCGGCGCATCCCATCCGGCGAGGTTCGTCCCGACCACCAGCCGATCCGCTCCGACGGCACCGATCAGCAACTCCAGCGCCGCGTCGTCGTGGACGTGGTGGTCGAACCACAGACGCCGCAGCCCTGCCGAGAAGTCGATGGGATCGTCCTTCGCCCATGGCCGGGTGCGCCCCTGCACCTCGAGCCTGCCGCGCATGAAGGCTGCCGCTCCACCGCCGTGCGACAGGCACACGTCGAGGCTCGGGTGGCGCTCGAGGACCCGGCCGAAGACCAACTGCGCCACGGCGAGGGTCTCCTCGTACAGGAAGCCGAGCGAGAGGTCGAGGTCGTAGGCCCGGATCCGCAGGTCGCGCAGCGGACCGTCGATCCCGGCCGGTGCGGGGTGCACGAAGATGGGCACGTCGAGCGCGACCGCCGTCTCCCACAGCGGGTCGAGGTCGCGGTCGTCGAAGGTCCGACCGAAGTCCGTGCCGATGTAGGCACCCACGAGCCCGAGCTCGCCCACGGCCCGGCGCAACTCCGCCGCGGCCGCCTCGACATCCTGCATCGGGAGCTGGGCGAAGCCGCGGAACCGCTCGGGATGGCGAGCGACGATCTCCGCCATCGCCTCGTTGTGCCAGCGGCAGTAGTCGGCGGCGATCGGGGCTTCGATGTGGTGGAAGTAGGTGAGCGGATTCGGTGAGAGCACTTGCAGCTCGATCCCGATCGCATCCATCGCGGCGAGCCGCAGGTCGACGTCCATGAACGGGCTGTCCCGGTACTTCACACCGTCGAGGACGTAGTCGCCCACGCGGAACCTCGGGCGACCTTCCGGTCCGACCCCCAGCTCGGGCCCGTAGTGGCCCGCACAGCCGAGCGCCCCTTCCAGCACCACATGGGCGTGCACATCGATCATCGGACCACTCTCCTCGTTCCCTGCGGGTCGCGGCGACCATCGGTGGTCGCCGTAGGGTGGCGCCCGTGCACGGCCCCACGGTCGTCCTCGCCGCCGGCTCGATGCTCGACGCCCACCCGCTCGTGCTCGCCGAGGCGGCGTGCGCTGCCGGCTTCGACGCCATCGGGCTGCGCACGTCGCACGAGCACGCGCTCGACACGCCGATGGTGCGCCGCTTCCGTCGACGGCTCGACGAGCTCGGCCTGCGCGTCCACGACGTGGAGGTGCATCGCATCGGCCTGACGGCCGGTCGCATCGAGCCACTCGTCGAGGCAGCTGCCGAGCTCGGCGCCCGGTATGTGCTGACCGTGTCGGACCTCCGCGGCGAGGGGGCGCGCGACGCCACCCGCGTGGCGCTCGAACGGGTCGCGCAGGCATGTGCGGGAGCCGGGCTCACCGCTGCGATCGAGTACATGGCGTGGACCACGCCGAGCTCGTCGCACGACGCCGCACGACTGGCTGCCGATGCAGGCGCCGTCGTCGTGGCCGACGTGTTGCACCACAGCCGCCTGGGCGAGGGCCCCGCCCAGCTCCGCGAGTTGGCCCGCCGAGACGTGCTCGGCTGGGTGCAGGTGTGCGACGCCCCTGCGGCCGCTCCGGCGGATCTGCTCCACGAGGCGCGGCACAGCCGGCTCCTCCCCGGCATGGGCGCGCTGCCCCTCACCGAGCTGCTGACTGCCGTGCCGGCCGACACCGCCCTCGCCGTCGAGGTGCAGAGTGACGCCCTCGTAGCGGGCTCGTCGCCGTTCGAACGGGCAGCGGCGCTGCTCGCCGCAGCGAGGTCGATTCACCCGCGGAACACCACCGGGTAACGCCCGAAGTAGGGCCTGGTCGTCGACTCGTCCATCTCCGGAGGGTTGTCGGGGTCGGGTCGGGCGCCATGGTCGAACAACACCTGGACGGCCTGCGGGACCAGCCCGAAGAGATGCGCCTCGTCAGCAGCATCCGGATCGAACACCAGGCCCGCAGCAAGGTCCTGCCCGATGCACGCGCGCATGCCGGAACCGAACGACAGCCCATAGCCCGGCACCCCCTCCGGGGTCTGGCGACGCGGGGCGAACTGCTCGGCGTCGTCGCCGAAGACGGATCGGTCGCGGTTGACCGAGAGCAGGTCGCTGCCCACCTTCGAACCGACCGGCATCCGCCGGCCGCTCTTCAGCTCGATGTCATCGAGCG
>DAINND010000198.1:0-6171 GCA_036736065.1 Ilumatobacteraceae bacterium | reverse complement strand
CGGGGGGCGGTCCCCCGCCCCCCGCTCGGCCTCGCCCCCCTTCCTCTCCGCTGGGCCCCGGCGCCGCCCCGCTCTGCCCCCCCGGGCCGGCATCACCACCGTCGAGGTCAAGTCGGGCTACGGGCTGTCGGTGCGCGACGAGGAGCGCTGCCTGCGCGTGGCCCGCCGCCTCACCGACGAAGCGACGTTCCTCGGGGCACACGTCGTGCCTCCCGAGTACGCCGGCCGGGCCGACGACTACGTGCACCTGGTGTGCCACGAGATGCTCGCCGCCGCAGCGCCGCACGCGCGCTGGATCGACGCGTTCTGCGAGGTCGGCGCATTCGATGCCGACCAGTGCCGGGCGATCATCGCCGCCGGGCAGGCCGCCGGCTTGGGCGGCCGGCTGCACGCCAACCAGCTCGGCGACGGCCCGGGCGTGCAGTTGGCCGTCGAGCTGGGCTGCGCGTCGGCCGACCACTGCACGTACCTGAGCGACGACGACATCGCCGCGCTGGCCGCCAGCGACACGGTGGCCACGTTCCTGCCCGCCACCGACTTCTCGACGCGCCAGCCCTATCCGGATGCGCGCCGGGTGATCGATGCCGGTGCCGCGGTGGCGCTCGCGACGAACTGCAACCCGGGCTCGAGCTACACCACCTCGATGTCGTTCTGCATCGCCCTGGCCGTGCGCGACCTGCGCATGACCCCGGAGGAGGCCGTCCTGGCCGCAACGGTGGGTGGTGCCCGGGCGCTGCGGCGCACCGACGTGGGACGGGTGGTCCCTGGCGCTCGTGCCGACCTGGTGGTGCTCGATGCGCCGTCCTACACCTACCTCGTCTACCGGCCGGGCGTGCCGCTCGTGCGGGCGTGGGTCGAGGCGGGCCGCCCCACCCCGGTCGGCGGCCCGCCGTCCGTCGACCTCACCCAGGAGCCCTGACCATGCCGCACCGACTGAGCCTCGACGAGGTCGAGGACCTCGCCCGCCGGATGCTGCGTGCCTCGGGAGCGAGTGAGCTCCAAGCCGACCCGACGGCGCACAGCATCCGCGAGGCCGAGGCCGAGGGCATCCGCACGGTGGGGCTCGGCTACCTGCCCGTCTACTGCGAGCACCTGCGCTGCGGCAAGGTGGTCGGCGACGCGGTGCCGTCGGTGACCAGGCCCCGCGCCGCGACGGTCGTGGTCGACGCCGGCAACGGCTTCAGCCATCCGGCCTTCGTTGCTGGGGAGGATGCCCTGGTCGAGGCTGCCCGGACCTGTGGCGTCGGCGTGCTCGCCCTCGAGCACTCGTACTCGGCCGGGGTGCTCGGCTGGTTCGTCGAACGGGTGGCCCGCCAGGGGCTGGTGGCGCTCATGTTCGCCAACTCCTCGCCCGCGATGGCGCCCTGGGGTGGCACCCGCGCCTTCTTCGGCACCAATCCGATGGCCTGGGCCGCCCCCAGAGCTACTGGCGATCCGGTGGTGGCCGACCTGTCGAGCTCGGCTGTTGCCTGGGTGACCGTGAAGCAGGCAGCCGAGCGCGGCGAGCCCATTCCGCTCGGCTGGGCGCTCGATGCCGACGGCCGGCCCACCACCGACGCGGCCGTCGGCCTGGCCGGCACCATGGCGCCGTCGGGCGGGCACAAGGGCTCGGCGCTGGCACTGCTCGTCGACGTGATGTCGGGAGGTGTCGCCGGGTCGCTGTTCTCGCACGAGGCGTCCGACTTCGGCGACAACACCGGTGGGCCGCCCGACGTCGGCCAGGGCGTGCTCGGGACCGACCCGTCGGCCACGATGGGCCCCGGGCTCGCTGACCGGATCGAGGCCGACTTGCGGGCGAGGACGGCCCAGCCGGGGGGGCGCCTGCCCGGTGACCGGCGGCTCGAGCACCGGGCCGTCGCCGCCATCGACGGCGTCGAGGTGCCCGACGACCTGTACGAGGTGCTGACGTCGTACCTCGAGCCGCGCTGAAGGCTCTGGCTCAGGCGCTACCGGGGGCGCGTCGGGCACGCACCAGCAGCTCGTCGAGGAAGTCGGACACGTCGTCGGGCTGCACCAGTGCGCCCCGGATCAGGTCGTCGAAGTGCTCGGTGAGCGTCTGCACGTGCTCGGCCGAGGTGAGCACCAGGTACATCTGGCCCAGGTAGAGCGCGACCCGCTGCTGGCCGAAGATCGTGAGGGGCGCGGCATAGCGCTCGAGGGCGTCGAACAGGAACCAGCGCAGTCGCGGGTACAAGCTGCGGGTGAGGTCGCGCATGCGCTCGAGTTGCTCGAGGCGCGCCGACCGGGGCAGGCCGCTCCAGATGCCCTCGCCGTTGGCCAAGGCCTCGACGGACTGCACGCTGCTGCAGCACTCGAGGTCGCTGCCGGGTGTGGCGATCCAGGCCAGTCGGGCTGCGGCGGTCTCGATCTTCTGCTCCGGCCGGACGATGACGTGGCCGCCCATCTCGACGCGGATCAGCTCGTCGGTCTTCAGCAGGTCGGGCACCGTGCTCGGCACGTACCTCACCTTGTGGCCGCGGGCCTCGTCGAACCAGGCGAGGAGCCGTTCGTCGTCGTACGAGCGGGCGTCGCGGGCGAACGAGGTCTGCTCGGGCAGCATCTCGGCCTGCATCCGCCCGCCGTGGCTGAGCCCGAGCAGCCAGTCGATCGACACCTGCTGCGACGACGCCACCTCGACCAGGGTCTCGAGCCGGGGCAGGCGCCGGTTCGTCGGCGACAGGAGCTGCGACAACGTCGAGCGATCGATGGCAGCGGCGACGGCGAATCCCGAACGGGTGCGACCGCTGGCCTCGATCACCTCGTCGAGCCGGGTGCGGAACGTGTCGAGGAGCTCGCGGCGGTCCATGCTGCTCAGGGTAGGCGGACGTTGTGGTGGAAACGCACATTGTGGTGTGGATCCACATCAATGGCGGGTGAGATGTGCTCATCTCCTCACCGAATCCACGTGCACACCGGGGCATCGATGCGTGACAATGGCCACGTGCAGTCGACGGGGACGACCACTCTTGCCCACCGCCTCCCAGCCAAGGTCGAATGGCCGACCGTCGCGGTGGCAGTCGCCATCTGGTCGATGTGGATCGTGCTCGTCCTGGCCCACCGGTCGATCCCCTGGCCGGTGTCGCTGATCGGCCTGGCGATCGCCGGCGGCTGGTACATGAGCCTCCAGCACGAGGTGATCCACGGCCACCCCACACCGTGGAAGACGGTGAACCTGCTGATCGGCTGCTGGCCGATCCACTTCTGGTTGCCCTACCAGGTGTTCCGCGACGAGCACCTCGAGCACCACGAGATCGAGCTCACCGTCCCGGGGGTCGACCCGGAGTCGTTCTATGTCAGCCCCGCCGGCTGGGCCGAGGCCGGGTGGCTGCGGCGCACGTTCCTGCGGGTGAACCGCACCTACCTCGGCAGGGTGTTGGTCGGCCCCCTGGTCGGGGTGCCCAGCCACGTCATCGGCCAGATCCGCAAGGCCCTCGGCGACCGGGCCCATGCCCGCATCTGGCTCGTGCACCTCGTCGCCGTGGCGGCCATCGCATGGGTGGTGTTCGGCGTGGTCGGCATGCCGGTGTGGGAGTACCTGGTCGGCTTCTTCTGGCTCGGCCTGTCGCTCACCTACACCCGGTCGTTCGTCGAGCACCGCGCGGTCCCGGATCCGGCCGGTCGCACGGCGTTCGTGCAGAGCGGCAAGCTGTTCGGCCTGCTGTTCCTGTTCAACAACCTCCACCACGCGCATCACGCCCGCCCTGGCATGGCGTGGTACCGCCTGCCGGCGCTCAGCGCCGAGCTCGGCTCGGCCGAGGTGGCGCGGCAGACCGCCGGCTACTACCGCACCTACCGCGAGGTCATCCGCCGCTATGCGTTCCGGCCCTTCGACGTGCCGGTGCACCCGGTGATGGCCGAAGCTGCGACGCCTCGGCCGACTGAGCGATGACCGCCTCGGCGCCCGCTGGGCGTGGGGGCCTCGCCATGTACCCCTTTGCTCCGCTGGTCGAGCACTACGCGCACCTGTGGGCACTCGTGCGCGAGTCGGTGCCTGCCCTGCCTGTCGAGCTCGAGTGGCCCCCCGACCTGCATCCCGTCTGGCGCGACCCGGCGATGGTGCTCCACCAGACCTGCGGTTGGCCGCTCGTCACCGAGCTGGCCGCCCTCGACGCCGCCGGCCGCGTCCGTGTGGTGGGCACCTTCGTGCACACGGTGCCCGAGGCGCTCGGCCCGACCTACCGGTCGGTGCTGGTGGCCAGGTACGGGCGCGCCGGGGCCCGGCCGGCCGAGCTGGCCGGCACACACGCCGCGGTGAACTCGACTGCCAGCCTGTCGGGCTGGGTGAGCCTGGTGCACGCCGTGCATGGCCCGGGCTCCACGTGGCAGGGGCCGGTCACGCTGACCGGCGCCCATGTCGAGAGCCTGCGGGCGCTGCACGACGGCCGGGCCGAGGTGGCGTCGATCGATGCGGTGTCGTTCGCCCATGTCCGGCGCTGGATGCCCGAGCTCGTCGATGGGCTGGAGGTCGTCGGCAACGGCCCGCGCGTGCCGTGCCTGCCGCTCATCGCCGGGCCTGCGCTGCACGGGGTGGCGCTCGACGACCTGCGCCGGGCGTTCGCCGCGGCCGTGGTCGACCCGCGGGCGGCCGGGTTGCGCGACGCGTTGCTGATCGAGCGCTTCGAACCGCTCGATGCCGCCGACTACGAGGCGCTGCACGAGCTGGCGCCGGCCCCGCAGTAGCGTCCCGGGGATGTCACTGCAGTCCGTGCCGTTCGTCGGCGGGCCCGTCGAGGTGCGTGGCGCGCTCGACCTGAAACAGACCCCTGACGGCCTGCTCCCGCGGCGTGTGCCGGCGTGGACCGCGCCGCAGATCCCCGACGCGTTCATGGACACCATGGTCACCTCGGCCTCCGGGGTGCGCCTGGTGCTGCGCACCACCTCCCCGGTCGTCGAGCTGACGATCCACCCGATGACCATCCATGTCACGTCGCGACCCTTTGCCGATCCTGTCGTCGAGCTGATGGTCGACGGTGCCTGGGCGGCGGCGCGGCCGGCGGTCGGAGGCACGGTCATCCGCATCGACAACACCCGTGGCCCCGACGACATCGAGTGGCTGCCCGGCGGTCCGTGCACGCTGCGCTTCGACGAGCTCGGCACCCACGACAAGGAGCTCGAGATCTGGTTGCCCACCCATTCGTCGGTCGAGCTGCGTCAGCTCGCCGTCGCTGTGGGGGCATCGGTGTCCGCCCCCTCGCGGCAGCGGCGTCGGTGGGTGCACCACGGGTCGTCGATCAGCCACTGCATGGACGTCAGCCGCCCGTCGCTGGCCTGGCCGGTGATGGCCGCCCACCTCGCGGGTGTCGAGGTCGACAACCTCGGCCTCGGTGGCCAGTGCCAGCTCGACCCGTTCATGGGTCGGGTGCTGCGCGACGTGCCGGCCGACCTGATCAGCCTGAAGGTGGGCATCAACCTGGTGAATGCGGCGTCGATGACCGAGCGCACCTTCCGGCCTGCCCTGCACGGCATGCTCGACTCGATCCGCGACGGGCACCCGACGACACCGCTGCTGGTGGTGTCGCCGATCGCCTGCCCGGTGGTCGAGGAGCATCCCGGACCGACGGTGCCGGTCGTGCGTGACGGACGGATCGTGTTCACCGCAGTGGAGGCGCCGGCTGCGGCGCGCCCGCTCGGGCTCACCCTCACCCGTATCCGCGAGATGGTCGCCGACCTCGTCGAAGTCCGCCGCCGGGCGGGTGACGAGCACCTGTACTCGATGAGCGGGCTCGACCTGTTCGGCCTCGACGATGCCGACGAGCTCTACGACGACCTGCACCCCACCGAGGAGGGCTACCGGCGCATCGCCGCGCGCTTCGCAGCCCCCGCCATCGGCCCGGGCGGGCCCTTCGCCTGGGCCACCGATCGCTCGGCGTTCGCCGCCGGCTCGGCCGGGCGGGAGCAGTACCGTCGGCCCGATGAGCGAGTTCCTCCGCTACGAGACCGACGGCAAGGTCGGCACGATCACCATCGACCGCCCCGAGAAGCGCAACGCGATGACCTACGCCATGCTCGGCGACTTCATCGCGTTGGTCCGTGAGGCCGGTGCCGACCCGTCGACGGCGGTGCTGGTCATCACCGGGGTGCCGGGCGCGTTCTGCGCAGGCACCGACCTCGCCGCCCTGGCGACGGTGCCCGGCGAGCCCCGCGGCCTGCGCGGCAGCAGCGCCGCCCCCG
>DAINND010000197.1:0-6173 GCA_036736065.1 Ilumatobacteraceae bacterium | reverse complement strand
GAACAGGTCCTCGGCCTGCCCGGCGAGCCGCGTGTCGACAAGGACCTGCCCTGGATCAAGGTGCCGCGCAACTGAACCGGCGGCGCAGCAGGCTGGCCGTCAGCCGCTGCGTGCTGCGACCCAGGCCTCGCGGCGCAGGCGCGCCCGATCGCCGGTGAGGGTGGCGAAGATCAGCACCACGGCCAGGCCGACGGCATCGATCACCAGGCACGCAACGACATAGGGCCACCGACCATCAACGGTGTCGAAGCCGTCGGCGTCGAGGGTGCGCACGAGCAGCACGACGAGGAACGCGAGCAGCGCCACCCCGGCCCCGACCAACAACCCCCGGGAGGGTGGCCGGTCGGCGGCACTGGCGATGCCGTGACGGTACGGGTGGGCGAGATCGCCCCACACCAGCAGGGCATGTCCGGCGGCGAACCACGCCAGCGCCACAGCGAACGCACCCAGGCTGTCGCTCGGACGATGCCAACCCGTCGACAGCACGGCAGTGCCGAACACCGTCGCCAGCAGAGCGGCCGCGACCGTTGCGGCGCGCCACCACCGCGACGACGACACCATCACCAGGCCGAGCGCCAGCACCATGCCGATGGTGGCGTGGCCGCTCGGGTAGCTGTTGTGCGTGATGCCCTCGATGCCCGCGAACGACGGACGGGTGAGCACGATGTGCTTCAACAACTCGGTGGTCAGCACGGCCGCCGACATGCACGCACCAACCGTGAACGCGAGGCGCACCCGGCGCTGGGCGAGGGCGAGCAGCACGATCGCCCCACCCAGCAGGAACAGCGACACCTCGGTGACGGTGCGCAGCATGCTGTCGAGGCGCGCCGTGCTCTCGGGGCGCACCGCACCACGGCCCTCGAAGGCGAGGTCGTCGATCTCCTGACCCCAGCGGGTGCGCACGAGCACGACGTACAGCACCACAACGGCCACGGCCGACCACAGCGCGAGCCACAGGGCGACACGGATCTCGCGTCGCTGCGCGTCGGCTGCTCGGCCGCCTGGTTCGTCGAGGTCCGTGCCCGTCACGGCCGACCACGGTAGGCGACCGGGCCGGCCGCGTCCGGCAGATCAGCGCAGGCGCTCACCGGCAGGGTCGAAGGGGCACTCGGGCAGCACCCGTGCCGGATAGCGGTCACCCACCACGGACACCTCGAGCGCAGCCCCGGCGTCGAGCGCTGACGACTCGACGTACCCGAGCGCCAGGCTCAGGCCCACGGTGTGCCCGTACGAACCGGAGGTGATGTAGCCCACCCGCCGATCGCCGGACCAGACCGGCTCCCACCCGCGGGCGTCGGCATCGACGGTGTCGACCGCCAGCAGCACGAGGCGCTCGACCGGGGCCGTCTCCGAGTTGCGCAGGAAGGCGTCGCGCCCGATGAAGTCACCCTTGTCCGGCGCGACGTGGCGGTCGAGGCCGCACATCTGGGGCGTGATGTTCTGGGCGAACTCGGTGCCCCAGGCGCCGTAGGCCTTCTCGGTGCGCAGCGAGTCGAGGGCGCGGAGGCCGAACGGGCGCAGGCCCAGGTCGCGCCCGACCCGCATGAGCTCGTGGTAGAGCGTTCGGTGCTGCACCGTCGGCACGGTGATCTCGAGGCCGAACTCGCCGGTGTAGGACACGCGACCGACGAGCGCGTCGGTGTAGCCGACGGCCATCTCGGTCATCGAGAAGAACGGCAGGTCGGCCGCCCGGGTGTCGGTGAGGGTGAGCGCGTCGAGCACCTCGTGGGCACGCGGCCCCGACAGGGCGAAGCCCATGTGGTCGTCGCTGCGGTTGACCACCGTCACCCCGCGATCGGGCAGGTGCTCGGCGAACCAGCGCTGGTGGAACTCCTGCGCCGAGTACGAACCGACGAGCCAGTAGCGGTCGTCGCCCAGGCAGGCCACCGAGAGGTCGCCCATCAGCGTGCCGCCCCGGCCGAGCATCGGCGCCAACCGGATGCGGCCCACGGCGGGCATGCGGCAGGCGAGCAGGCGATCGAGCCAGGCGCGAGCGTCGGGACCGGTCACCTCGTAGCGCGCGTAGACCGAGGTCTCGAACATGCCGGCCGCTTCGCGCGTGGCGCGCACTTCGTCGGCCACGAGGTCGTGCGCGTTCGAGCGTCGCAGGGTGAGGTGCTCGGTGAAGCCAGGGTCGCCGGGCGCGAAGAACGACGGGCTCTCCATGCCCCACAGCACGCTGAACCGTGCGCCCTCGTCGACCAGGGCGTCATACGCGGGCGACACCTTCGCCGGACGGCCGGCAGGCAGCTCCTCGTTCGGATAGGCGATCACGAACCGACGCGCGTAGAACTGCCGCGTCGTGTCGCGCAGGTAGTGCTCGTTGGTCGCGAACGGACCGAAGCGGGCGATGTCCATGCCGAACACGTCGAAGCCGGGCTCGCCGTGCACCATCCAGTTCGACAGCGCGAGGGCGATGGCGCTGCCCTGCGAGAAGCCGGCCATGCAGCCCGTCGCCAGCCAGAAGTTGCGCAGCCCGCGCACGGGCCCGACGAGCGGGTTGCCGTCGGGGGTGAACGTGAAGGCGCCGTTCACCCAGCGCCGGATGCCGACCTCGGCGAGCACGGGGAAGCGGGCGAAGCCGATCGACAGCTCGGGGTCGATGCGCTCGAGGTCCGGCGGGAACAGCTCCATGCCGAACTCCCACGGAGCGCCCTCGGTCGCCCAGTGCAGCGGTGTGCGCTCGTAGACACCGAGCAGCACGCCACCGCCGTGCGGCTGCAGATAGGTGAAGCCCTCGAGGTCGGTGATCGACGGGATCTCGTCCGGCATGGCCTGGAGCATCGGCACCTCGTCGGTGACGAGGTAATGGTGGAGCATGGGCACGAGCGGCAGATCGATGCCGACCATCCGCCCCACCTTGCGACCCCACAGCCCTCCGGCGTTGACGACGTGCTCGGCGATGACGACGCCCTGCTCGGTCTCGACCTCCCAGCCCGCCGGCACCTGGCGCAGGCCGAGCACTCGGTTGCGCAGGATGACGTCGGCGCCACGCTGGCGCGCCGCGATCGCGAACGCGTGGGTGGCGCCGTGCGCGTCGACGTAGCCCTCGTGCGGGTCGAACAGGCCGCCCACCACACCGGACACGTCGACGATCGGGCAGGCCTCGGCGATCTCGGCTGGCCCCATGAGACGCGACGGGATGTCGAGCGTGGCGTTCATCGCGTGGGCGTGGCGCAGGAACTCCCACCGTTCGTTGGTGCCGGCCAGGCTGATGCCGCCGGTCATGTGCATCCCGATGGGCTGCCCGCTCTCGGCCTCGACCTCTTCGTAGAGGCGGATGCCGTACTCCTGCAGCGCAGCGATGTTGGGGTTGTCGTTGATGGCGTGGAAGCCGGCTGCGGCGTGCCAGGTCGACCCGGCCGTGAGCTCGGAGCGCTCGATGAGCGCCACGTCGGTCCAGCCTGCCCTGGCCAGGTGGTAGAGCACGCTCACCCCGACGATGCCGCCGCCGATCACGACGACGCGATACTGATCCTTCACGAGAACCTCACCTCGATCTCCCCGAAGGGCCCGAACGTAGCGTGCAGATGTGAGCCGGCGGCGACCGCCACGGAGCGGATCGCCGAGCCGGTGATGACGATGTCGCCGGCCTCGAGCCAGCCGCCCAGGCCGTCGAGCTCGTCGAGGCGGTTGGCCAGCCAGGCGAGCGGCGCGGCGGGATGTCCCATCACCTCGTTGCTCGAGCCGGACTGCGTCACCCCATCGACGGTCATCATGATCTCGATGGCGGCGAGGTCGACCTCATGGGGTGCGAGCTCGACCTCGCCGAGCACGACCCGGCCGGCCCCGGCGTTGTCGGCGATCGAGTCGGCGGCCTTGGCGCGCATCGCGCCGACGCGGCGGTCGATCACCTCGATCGCGGCGCGCACCGATCGGGTGGCGGCCAGCGCGTCCTCCACCGTGACGCCGGGCCCACGAAGCGGCCTGGCCAGCTCGAAGGCCAGCTCGGCTTCGACCCGCGCGTCGGAGAACGTGCTCACCGGCACGACCTCGCCGGCGGCGACGAAGACGTCGTCGAGCAGTTGGCCGAAGTCCGGCCCCGTCATGCCGTACATCTGCTGCATCGCGGGCGAGGTGAACCCGATCTTGTGCCCCTTCGGCAGATGCCCGTCGGCGATGAGCAGATCGACGAAGCGGCGACGGATCCGGTAGGCGTCGTCGAACGTGAAGTCGATCTCCTCGCTCGGCGGAGGCACCAGGCCGCGGCCGAGGCGCTTGGCCTCGTACAGCCGGGCCGCCATGGCCGCATGCTGGTCGTCGGTGAGCAGGGTGGTCATCGAGCTCCCTCGTGGTCCGCGCCGGCGGCAGCGACGGCCGGCACCTGTTGGGTGATGCAGTGGATCGCGCCACCGTGGATCGGGTGGGCGCGCATGCGCAGCGGGATCGCCTCACGGTCGGGGAACGCGGCGGCGATGAGGGCGATGACCTCGGCATCGAGGTCCGGGTCCTCGTCGGGGACCGGCACCAGGACGGCGCCGTTGCACAGGTAGAAGTTGAGGTACGAGCCGATCACCGTCTGCTCTCCGTGGTGGATCGTGGCCACGTACGGCACGTCGATCACGTCGATGCCCGCCGCTTCGAGGATCGCCTTGTTGGTGCGATGGATGTCGGCCGACTCGTCGTCGGGCCCGAACGGGGCCATCAGCAGGGCGCGGCCCTCGTCGACGAACTGCAGGATGAGGTCGGTGTGCCCGTCGGAGTTCGTGGGGCCACGGTCGAACAGCGGGCCGCCCGGGAGCCAGATCATCCGCTGGAGGCCGAACCCGGCGAGCAGGCGCTCGGTGACCGTCTGCTTGTCGAGGTGCCAGTTGCGGTTCGGGTTGAGCACGCAGTGCTCGGTGGCCACCAGCACGTCACGGCCATTGGTGGCGATCGCCCCACCTTCCATCACGACGTCGATGGGCTCGACGTGATGGCCGAGTTGGCGGGCGAGCGTTGCTCCGGCCCGCGCGTCGCGGTCGCGCTTCGCGTGCCGTTCGCCGTAGGAGTTGAACACCAGGTGCCGCGCCTCGATGCGTCGGCCGTCGGTGACGTAGATCGGTCCGTTGTCGCGCGACCACGAACCGTCCATCGGGATGACCCGGATGTCGACGTCGGCCGGTAGCCGACGGCGGGCATCGGCAGCCCCTTCGTCGTCGGCGGCCACCATCGTGAGCGGCTCGAACGCGGCGATGGTGGTGGCGACGCGCTGGCTCTCGTCGCGCACCTCGTCGAACCACTCACCCCACATCGTGCGCCGGCACGGCCAGAACATGATGGTGCGCTCGTGGCGGGCCCACTCCGGGGCGAGTGTGAGCCGACTCATCGGCAGCGCTCCGCCCAGTGCGCATGACGAGGATCCTCGCCACGGGTGGCCTTCGAGTAGGACTCGGCGACCGCCCGGGTGATCGGCCCGGGACAGGGCAGCTCACGGTCGTCGACCGAGCGGACCGATCCCACCTCGGCGGCGGTGCCGCACGTGAACATCTCGTCGGCGATGTAGAGGTCGGAGCGCGCCAGGTCGCTCACCACCACCGGCACCCCGAGGTCACCGAGGAGCGTGCGCACCGACTGCTGGGTGAGCCCTTCGAGCGCACCGGCCGACAGCGGCGGGGTGTACACCACGCCGTTGCGCACGACGAAGATGTTCTCGCCGGCGCATTCGCTCACCAGGCCCTGCGGGTTCAAGATGACCGCGCCGTCGTAGCCGGCGCGGATCGCCTCGGTCTGGGCGAGCGAGGAGTTCACGTAGTTGCCGCAGGTCTTGGCGGCCGGCGGCATGGTGTTGTGGTCGTGGCGGCGCCACGAGGAGATCTTCAGGCGGACGCCACGCTCGAGCACGTCCATGCCGTGCAGCGGCGCCCAGGCCCAGCAGGCGATGCTCACGTCGACGGGGCAGGGCAGGGTGTTGAGACCCATCTCGCCGTAGCCGTAGTACGCGAGCGGACGGACGTAGCAGCTGTCGAGGCCGGTGGCGAGCACGGTCTGCTTGGCGGCGGTGACGAGCTCGTCGACGCTGTAGGGCATCGGCATGAGCAGGATCTGCGCCGACCGGTGCAGCCGCTCGATGTGCTCGGTCAGGCGGAACACGGCCGGACCGTCGGCGGTCGGGTAGGCGCGCATGCCCTCGAAGACGCCGGTGCCGTAGTGGAGGGTGTGGGTGAGCACGTGGACCTGGGCCTTGTCCCAGT
>DAINND010000196.1:0-6197 GCA_036736065.1 Ilumatobacteraceae bacterium | reverse complement strand
GGTCGTTCTCCTCGGCGCTTCCGTCGCACCTGTAGTTGTCGGCGGGCTGCAGCACGGCGGCCCACTCCTCGACCCTCTGCTTCAGTCGGGCGTTCTGGGTGGTGGCGCTCATCGGGGGCTCCTTTCCGGCGTTGAATGGAGCGATGCCGGAGTGAGTGGGGGTTCGGGATGGGGGAGGGAACTCGGGAACGACGAACGCCCGGCCTAGTGGCCGGGCGTTCCCATGTCGCGCTCGCTGCCGAGGCGCAGATGGGTGGCACATCCGGTTGCGTCGAGGTCGAACACGACCCGCTGCCCCTGGCGGAGCATGCGGAAGACGGAGCCCTCGAGCGCATCCGACGCGAGATCGAAGTCCGTGAGGTCGGTGTCGCTCATGACGACGCCGATGCCCGTGGAGGGATCGTACGACTTGACGACGCCCTGCACGGTCGCCTCAGCCGGCCTTGACGATCTTGCCGCTCTTGATGCAGCCCGTGCAGACGTAGAGGCGCTTGGGGGCGCCGCCCACGAGGGCGCGGACACGCTGGATGTTCGGGTTCCACCGGCGCTTGGTGCGGCGATGGGAGTGCGACACCGACATGCCCCACGAGGGGCCCTTGCCGCACACTTCACACACAGATGCCATGACTTGCCTACCTTCCTGCACGGATGACCCGTCCGGCGAGGTGCGTGAGCAGGCCTCGGAGCGCCCGGGTGGATTCCTCAATCTACCAGCGTCGCCCCGATCTCCCCCAAGCGTCCGCGGAGGTCACCGATCGTTTCCGCGCATGGCCCCATTCCGTACAGTGAACGCCGTGACCGGTCCGCTGACGCTGCGCGAGCTCGACTCGATCCCGGTGCAGCGCCTGCGGGGCGTCGGCGAGCGCAAGGAGGCGGCGCTCGCCCAGTTCGGCATCGCCAGCGTGCTCGACCTGCTCACGTTCTACCCCCGACGCTGGGTCGACCGGAGCAACGAGGCGCGGATCTCGGACCTGGTGCCCGGCCAGGAGGCCCTCGTGCTCGGCACCGTGCGCACGGTGAGCAAGCGGCTCACCCGCAACCGCAAGGCGCTGGTGACCGCGGTGGTCGGGGACGGCAGCGGACGGTTGACCGTCACGTTCTTCAACCAGCCGTGGCGTGAGCGCCAGCTCAGTGAGGGGTTGAACGTCTCGCTGTTCGGTCGGGCCGAGGTGTTCCGCGGCGGGTTGCAGATGACCAACCAGGTGGTCGACATGATCGGCGACCGGACCGGGCGCATCGACCCGATCTACCCCCAGAGCGAGAAGGTCGCGCTCACGACCTGGGAGATCGCTGGGTTCGTCGAGAACGCGCTCGAGCGCTGTGCCGCGCGGGGGATCGCCGACCCGGTGCCCTGGGAGGTGCAGCGGCGGCTCGGGCTGCTCGACCGCACCGATGCGCTCCGCCTGATCCACCTCCCGGAGTCGATGGCCGACCAGGCCCGGGCTCGTCGTCGCCTGGCCTTCGACGAGCTGCTCCGGGTCCAGACGGTGCTCGTCGCTCGCAAGCGCGCCCTCGAGCAGGCCTCGAAGGGGATCTCGCACCGCGTCGACGGGTCGCTCGTCGGTCGGCTGCGGGCAGCGCTGCCCTATGAGCTCACCGGGGCGCAGCAGCGGGTGATCGCCGAGATCGAGACGGACCTCGCCGCATCCGCACCGATGCACCGGCTGCTGCAGGGTGACGTCGGGGCCGGCAAGACGCTCGTGGCCGTGAGCGCGATGCTCGTCGCCGTCCAAGGCGGTCACCAAGCGGCATTGATGGCGCCGACCGAGGTGCTCGCCGAGCAGCACGCGGCCGGTGTGCGCTCTCTGCTGCGCGACGTGACGGTGCCGGACCCGGGCAACCTGTTCGGCGACAGGCCCCTGCGGATCGAGCTGCTCACCAACCGGGTGACCGGATCCGAGCGGCGCGAGGTCCTCGCCGGGATCGCGGACGGAGGCGTCGACATCGCGATCGGCACGCACGCCCTCATCCAGGACAAGGTCGCGTTCCACAGCCTCGGCGTGGTCGTGGTCGACGAGCAGCACCGCTTCGGCGTCGAGCAGCGTGCCGCGCTGCGCGACAAGGCCGGTGACGGCGCAGTGCCCGATGTCCTGGTGATGACGGCGACACCGATCCCGCGCACTGCGGCGATGACGGTCTACGGCGACCTCGACGTGAGCGTGCTCGACGAGCTGCCGCCCGGGCGGACGCCCATCACCACCCGGTGGGCCGCCGGGCCGCTCGAGCAGGCCGAGGTGTGGGCCGACGTGCGCAGCGAGGTCGCTGCGGGCCGCCAGGCCTACGTGGTGTGCCCGTTGATCGGCGAGAGCGAGAAGCTCGAGCTGGCGAGTGCCGAGGAGACCTTCGAGCAGCTCCGCGCGGGGGAACTGGCTGGGCTGCGCGTCGCCCTGCTCCACGGCCGGATGCCGGCGGCAGACAAGGAGGCGGTGATGGATCGCTTCCGCCGCCACGAGCTCGACGTGCTGGTGGCGACCACGGTCATCGAGGTCGGTGTCGACGTGCCCAACGCGACCGTGATGGTCATCCTCGACGCCGACCGGTTCGGCATCGCCCAGCTGCACCAGCTACGCGGCCGGGTGGGGCGTGGCCGCCATGCGTCGCGTTGCTGGCTCGTCACGTCCCCGGAGGGCCCGGTGGCCGAGCCGAGCCCGCGTATCGAGGCGCTCGTCGCCAGCACCGATGGCTTCGAGCTGGCCGAGGTCGACCTCGAGCTGCGCGGTGAGGGGACCATCATGAGCACGGCGCAGAAGGGGCGCAGTGACCTGCGGCTCGCCTCCTTGCGCCGCGATCGTGAGCTCGTCACCCTGGCCCGCGACGCCGCTGTCGGGCTGGTCGGTGACGACCCCGCCCTGGGGGAGCATCCGGTGCTCGCCGACGAGTTGGCACTGCTGTTCAGCTCCGAGGACGAAGCCTTCCTGTTCAAGAGCTGAGCCGGTCGCAGGTCGCACCGGTCCGCCCCCGGGCGCTCGGTGCTGGCTACGTTGGGGTCGGCGCGGATCGGGACCGCGCAGTTCGGGAGGCGATGTGAGCAGGGCGCGGATGGTGGCGGTGCTCGCGGTCGTGTTGGCCGCGGCGGCGTGCAGCGACGACCTCGTCGTCGACGGCTCCGGTGGGGGCGGCGACGCGATGCAGCTCGGCCAGCTGCTCACCAACGCCGGCGGGGAGAACGAGCAGTTCTCCGGCGTCGCGTCGCTGCGCGGATCGTCGTCGTGCACCGGCTTCCTGGTCGACACCGGAGTGGCCGAGGCGCCGGCGACGCTCGTCACCAACGGCCACTGCGTCGGGATCTGGGACAGCTCGACGGTCCTCGTCGACGACGAATCGGCTCCGATGACCGTGTCGTTCAGGTCGTTCGTCGACACCGTCGACGAGGTGGTCGAGGTGCAGAGCACCTCGACGCGCTGGGCCACCATGCGCGGCACCGACCTCGCCGTCGTCGAGCTCGACAGGACCCTCGGCGAGCTGCAGGCTCAGGGCATCAGCGCCTACCCGCTCGCGCCGCTCGCCCCCGTCGGTGCACCCATCACCGTCGTCGGTGTGCCCACGTCGGGGGTGCCCGCCGACGAGACGTTCCTCCGCCGTGTCGACTGCACGGTGCTGCGTGAGCCGGTCCGTCTGCTCGAGTGGCGCTGGATCTGGGACGGCTCCCAGCCCAACGACTGCCGCGGGATCGTGGGTGGTCACTCCGGCTCGCCGGTGTTCGACGCGAGCGGTGCGGTCGTGGCGATCATCAACACCACCACGATCGGAGCGCCCCCGGGCGGTGAGTGCGACCTGGGCCGGCCGTGCGAGCTCGTCGGCGACGAGCCGTCGCAGATGCGCGACACCAGCTACGCCCAACCCGTCGACGTGCTCTCGGGCTGCATCGTGGCAGGGCGCTTCGCGCTCGGGGACGGGTGCGCGCTCGAGGCGCCGGATGGCGTGTCGGTGGAGCAACTCTCGATCTACGGGCGTTCACCCTGGACGTGGTCGGCCGAGGTGAGCCCCGGGTCGTTCGACGAGGTCGCCCTCAAGGTCGGTCCGATCACCACGACCGATTGTCGAGAGGCTGACGGATATGGCGAGCCTGCGCCGCCAGCGCCCGTCGACGAGCCGTTGCCCGATGCCGAGGGCACCGTGCTCCTGTGCGTCGCCGGGGCACGGGCCGACGGCTCGCTGTCGCTCGCGCAAGCCGGCTTCGCCCGGGCCACCACCGACCTCACCCCGCCGGGCGGCCCGAGCGAGCTCGGCCGCAGTGGCAGCTCGGAGGAGGGGTACTTCGCCGAGCCGAGCTTCAACCCGCCGGACCTGAGCGACTTCCTGCTCGCGTATGGGCCGCTCGACGCGACCGACTGCGCCGACGAGAGCCAGTACTTCCGCTATCGGCGGGTGCCGCTCATGATCGAGCCGAGCGAGCTGCCGGTGAAGGTCTGCGTCATCGGCTTCGACAACGCGACCAACGAGACCGAGCCGGTCGAGTTCGTCCTCGACTAGGCCGTCGGGTCGACGTCGTCCTCGGTCAGCTCGAGGTCCCAGCGGTCGAGGCAGTCCTCGCAGCGGTAGGCGACGACGTCGCCGACCTCCCACAGCCCGTCCTCGGGCGGATGGGTGAGCAGATGGCATCGGCCCCCACAGTCGACGCAGAGGATGGTCGGCGCAGGCGCGGTCATGGGGGCAGTCTGCCCGCTGTGGCGCGCCACCGGTAACCTCGCAGGCCATGCGAGTCGTGGCCGGTGAGCTTCGGGGGCGCAAGCTCGTGGCGCCCGAGGGGGGTACGACGCGGCCGACGACCGACAAGGTGCGACAGGCCGTGTTCAACTCGCTCGAGTCGATGGGCGTCGTCGCCGATGCCGAGGTGCTCGACCTGTTTGCAGGGTCCGGGGCGATGGGCGTCGAAGCGCTCTCGCGCGGCGCGGCGCACTGCACCTTCGTCGAGCGCGACCGCGCCGCGGTGGCCGCGTTGCGCGCCAACATCGCGGCGCTCGGGTTGTCGGACCGGACCACCGTGGTCGTGGCGGACGCCCGCTCGTGGCCGGGCATCGGCCGGTTGTTCGACCTGGTCATCGTCGACCCGCCCTACGACTTCACGGCGTGGGACGAGCTGCTCGGCCGGATCGAGGCGCCTTACGTGGTCTGCGAGGCGGCACGCGAGGCGCCGGCGCCTGCCGGGCGGGTCACCATGCGGGTGCGTTCCTACGGTCGCACCACCGTCACCCTGCTCGGCGCCGTGGACGACGAGGAGTAACCTTCCCGCCGCATGGCGACCGTGCTCTACCCGGGCAGCTTCGATCCGATCCACCTCGGCCACCTCGACGTCATCGAGCAGGCGGCCGAGCTCTTCGGCGACGTCGTGGTCGCCGCGATGCACAACCCTGCCAAGCCGAGCGGCATGTTCGCCCTCGGTGAGCGGATCGCGATGATCGACGAGTGCGTCGCCCACCTGCGGACGTCGGGACGGAGTGTGCGCGTCGAGGCCTTCCCCGGCCTCGCCGTCGACGCGGCCCGCGCCGCGAAGGCCGACTTCGTGGTGAAGGGGCTGCGCACCCCGGGCGACTTCGAGGTCGAGCAGCAGATGGCCCACACCAACTTCGCTGCCGCCGGCGTGCGCACCGTGTACCTGCCGTGTCGACCCGACCGAGGCTTCATCAGCAGCCGGTTCATCCGCGAGATCGCGCAGTACGGTGGCGACGTGAGCCAGATGGTGCCGACCTCCGTGCTGGCCCACCTCGAACGAGTGATCGGAACACGATGACGACCTACGACGACCAGTACGACGACGGTTACGACGAGATCGACGACTCCGACGCCTACGTGGTGTCGACCCAGGGCTACGTCGGTGACGCCGACCAGTTGTTGCGTCGGGCCATCGACATCATCGCCACGGCGCCGACCATGCCGCTGTCGTCGTCGCCGCGCATCGACCGTGACGAGATCATCGAACTGCTCGAGGAGGCGTTGCACCGGCTGCCCGAGGAGGTCCGCCAGGCGCGATGGATGATCAAGGAGCGCCAGGAGTTCGTCGCCAAGACCCGGCGCGAGGCCGACGAGCTGCTCGAAGCGGCTCGGGTGCAGGCCGAGCGCATGGTGCAGCGCACCGAGGTGGTGCGCGCCGCCGCGCCGCGGGCACGCCAGCTGGACGAGGCGGCCGAGGCCGATGCCCGCCGACTGCGCTTGCAGACCGAGGATTTCCTCGATCAGCGCCTCGCGAGCTTCGATAT
>DAINND010000195.1:0-6202 GCA_036736065.1 Ilumatobacteraceae bacterium | reverse complement strand
CCCCCCCGCGCCCCTGGTCCTGTCCTCCCCCCCCCTCCGCCGTTTCTGTTTCCCCCCCCGCCCGGCGCCGGCCGCCCGGGCCGTTACTCCCGCCCCGGCGCCGGCACCGACGTGCCGTAGCATCGACCCATGGACCCGTTCGGGGACCACCGATGACCACGCCGCGAACCATCGATCCGTGGATCGTGCTGCCCCCGGCAGAGCTGCTCGTCGACGTCTGCACGTCGCCTGCGCCCGACATCCCGCTCGCCTCGTTGCGCGATGCGCTCGAGCCTCGCTTCGACACGGCGGGGAACATCGTCGACTGGGCGCTCGTCGCATCGTCGATCCGAGACCACGTCAACGCTCGCGAGTACTGGGTCTGGCGGGAGACGTGGCGGCGAACCTGGCAGGTGGGCCCGGTGTCCAACGCAGCCTCGCTGCACCAGTTCGTCGACGAGCTCGACAGCGAACTGGTGCCGGTGCTCGCCGAGGTGCTGCGCACGGTGATCGGTGATCACGAGGCCGGCGTGGAGATCCCCTGGTCGACTGCCGACGAGCTCCTGTCCGATCTCGATCTCGTCCGCCTCGCGATCTCGGCGGACGAGCGGACCGGCTGGGGCATCGTCGACGACATGGCCGTGCCAGGTGCCCAGAGCGGCTTGGCGCGGACCTGGGCGACGCCCACCGTGCGTCGCGTGATGGCGGCGACGCTCACCAGCTCCGTGCAGATCCGGCCAGGACGGGGTCTCATGCTCGTCGTGGGCGACGCCGAGGACGATGAGCGGGCGACGATCGTCGAGGACATCCGCGAAGTCGACCTCCGCGACGACCCTGTCACACTCGTCACGGCCGCGGGGGACCACGTCGAACTGCCCGCCGCGGTGGTGAGGCCACTCGCGTGGCTCGTCCCGCACTCGCTGCGCTGGCACCTCCGTCCGGTGCCGCTCGCGCTGGTCTGGGCCCCGTGGTTCAGCGGGTGGCCGGCGGCCGTTGCCGCAGCGGCCTCGCCGCACGCCCCGATCCGGGTCGGCAGCACCCCTCCTGTCGTGATCTGAGCAGGTCGGCCGGTGCCCGTGAGCTGGGCCGGCACACCCGCGGACGCGCAGAGTGTGAGTGCGGCATCCCCCGCCGGAATCCCCCGAGCGGGCCTTGCCCCGGCCATCTCCGGCGGGGACATTCATTCCCGTGTTCGATGCGAAGAATGACCAGATCCGTGAGGCGCTCGTGTGCCTGTACGGCCTTGTCGCGGCGGTGATCCGCGACGACCGGGTGGGCGCCGAGCTGCTCCTGTCCGACCTCGAAGTTGCCTTCGACAGTCGCTACGAGTTGCTCACGACCATCTCGTTCGCCACGCTCGAGCGCCTCGACGCGACGATCGACGATTGCCGGTTCCTCTCCGAGGACGACGGCAAGGTGATGGCCTCCGACCTGCTGTCGATGGCGCAGCACTACGACATCGCCACGCTCCCGGCCGTGCAGTCGGCGGCATGGCGACTCGATGCAGTGCGCCGCCGCGACCATGAGCGGGTGGTCGCCGAGGTGGACCACGCCACCCGTCAGACCGACACGCGCGAGCTGATCGCCGGGGCCACGGCGCTGCTCACCGCCGCCGTGTGCGTGTGGGCGCGCACGACGGGCCGCTCCCCCAGGCGTGCCTCGAGCGACCTCTGCCTGGCGGCAGCGCTCGACGTCGTCTCCTGAACCGCCTCGACGCGAAGATTTTTGTTGCACACCGGCGAGCACGCCGGACGATCCAACGGGTCGGTCGCCATGCAGGGTGGCCGAGCGCACCGGGAGGATCACACCATGGCGTCCAGCCGTTCACTCGACGAGCTCATCGAGCACACCCCCGACCTGCCCTGGCTGGTCCGTGCAGCCTGCGGTGAGCTCGAGCTCGACCAGCTCGAGCTGTTCTTCGTCGAGGCCGGCCGCACCATCTCGTCGGCCACGGTCGCCCTGTGCCAGCGCTGCCCGGTGCGCCGCGAGTGCCTGGAGCACGCGTATCGGCACGAGATCGTGAGCGGCTACTTCGGTGGCATGTCACCTGGTCGTCGTCGCGTGCTGAGCCACAGCCAGGCGCTCGCCGAGATCGAGCGGGAGACGACGCTCAGGTCAGAACGCCGAGGCGCAACGCGCGGCTGACCGCGTGGGTGCGATCGCGCGCCCCCAACTTCTCCTGGACGTGCGCGAGGTGCGTCTTCACGGTCTCGGCCGTGATGCCCAACTGGGTGGCGATCTCGTTGTTCGTCAAACCTTCGGCCACTGCGCTCAGCACCGCCAGCTCCCGCGCGCTGAGCGGCTTGATGCCACGCCGGTCGTCGCGCGCCTGGCGGGTCTGCAAGAGCGCGGCGAGTGCCCGGGGGTGGAGGAAGCGGTCCCCGTTCGCCACGGCGCGCACGGCATTGCCGAGTGCGTCGACCGAGCACGTCTTCGGGACGACGCCGAGGCAGCCGGTCTCCACCGCCGCGTCGACGATCGCTGGCGACAGGTCCGAGGTGAGCACGAGGACCCGTGCCGCCGGGTGGTATCGGAGCAGGTCGCGGATCTCGGAGAACACCGTGCCACGGCCACCCATCAGCGCCTCGATCACCACGACGTCGGGGCGGTGCTGCTCGAACGCGACCCGCAGACGGCGTGGATCGGCCAGCGTGGCGCACACCTCGAACTTGAGCGCCGTGAGGTAGTAGCTCGACCCGCGGAGTGCCACCACCTGGTCGTCGGCCAGCAGGAGGCGCAGCCGCTCGGTGGTGTCGGGCACGTCGGCGAGCATACCGTCGGGCCCCGCGGCGCTCGGTCCTGGCGCGGGCTGCGAGCCCCGTCCCGACGGCCCGATGTGCTCCGCCCCGACTCGTCCACCAGTGCCCGCCCGGCAGAGGTACATCTGTCCGGACCAGATGTGCGCGGATCAGTGCGCAACGAGGGCCTCGCCGGACAGTCCATGGTGGAATGTCCACAGGTACGACTACCGTGTCCCAGGTGAGCTCGAACGTGTACGTGGGTCGGCAACCGATCCTCGACCGGTCGGGTGGGATCTACGCGTACGAGTTGCTGTACCGCGACGGGCAGCTGGGCGCTGCATCGATCACCAACCCCGACGAAGCGACGCAGCGGGTGGTGAGCGCGGCCCTGCTCGAGTGGGGCTTCGAGCGCTTGATCGGCGACCGGGTCGGCTTCATCAACGCGGCGTACGGTCTGCTGCGCACCGAGGCCCTGTCGATCCTGCCCCCCGAGCGGACCGTCATCGAGGTGCTCGAGGACATCCTGCTCGACGACACCATCGTCTCGACCGTCCGCGAGGCCCATGCCGCCGGGATGCGTTTCGCCCTCGACGACGTGATCGACCTCGATCGGGTGGGGATCGAGCACGTCGCGCCGTACATCAGCGTCGTCAAGCTCGACGTGCTCGGCATCGCCCCCGATCAGCTGGGACGGATCTCCCGCCTGTCGCGCAAGGCCTTCCCCCACGCGCAGCTCCTCGCCGAAAAGGTCGAGGACCTGGCGATGTACGAGGAGTGCCTCGAACTGGGCTTCGACCTGTTCCAGGGCTACTACTTCGCCAAGCCGGAGACACTCGCCCGACAGAGCCGGCCGACGAACGTGATGGCCGCCATGCTCTTGCTGACCGAGGTGAGCCGGGCCGATGTCGACATCGCCCGGATCGAGTCGGTCATCTCCTCCGATCCGAGCTTGGCCTACTCACTGTTGCGGATGGTCAACTCGAGCTCGTTCGGGCTCAACGTGCGCGTCGAGTCGATCCGCCAGGCGATCGTGCTCCTCGGCCTGGTACAGGTCCGCCAGCTCGCGGTCCTGCTCACCATGGCCAGGAACAGCGTTGCCACGAGCGAGGAGATCATCGTCCTCGCCTCGATCCGCGCGCAGATGGCGCAACAGCTCGCACCCGAGCAGCTCGCCCCGCTCGCATTCACCACCGGCCTGCTGTCGGTCATCGACACCGTGCTCGGCACCCCGATGGACGAGCTCATCGCCGGGTTGCCGCTCCCTGCGGAGGTCAAGGAGGCCCTGCTCACGGGCGGCGGGCCGATCGGCAAGCTGATGGACGTGGTCTACGCGTTCGAGCGCGCCGACATCGAAGCCGTGGAGCAGATGCGCCCTGGCCAGTCGGATCTGATGCGCGAGATCTACGCAACGAGCGTGGCGTGGGCCGAAGAGGTTCGCGGCGAGCTCGGCCGCAACGACTGAGCAGCGCTTCCTCGACCAGCGTGTCCTCGCCAAGCGACCGGTCGACGAGCACACGAGCTGACCGGGATCGGCTGGTCGGCCGGGTGCGCATCGGCACCCGCCGGCGGACAGGTCACTGCATGACGAACTCGGAGAAGAACACCTCGTAGACCTCTTCGTGGTAGGTCTCGCGGAGCTTCGCCGTCAGCAGCGCACGTGCCTCTTCACGCCCCTCGGGGGTTGCCAGCACGGCCATCGAGGCGCCCGACAGCGTCGACACGACGATGTCCCTCGCAGGGGCTGCGGGCCACTTCTCCGGATCCTTCACGACCACGTCGGGGCAGAGGTTGAGCGAGACGGCCACGCTGAGGAAGTGCCCATCGGCGAGGTTGAGGTTCATCTTCGGCAGATCGATCGGGTTGGGCTTGGCATGGGTGGCATCGGTGCCCTCCTTGCAACCCTCGAGCTGCACGATCGTGGTGGGCACAGCCACCGCGGTCGCCTTGCCGCCACCACCGAGCTTGTAGCCCGCACCGGCGATCACCAGGCAGAGCGCGCCGACGATGATCAGCTTCTTCTTCGACTTCTTGCCGCCCTCAGGGGCTTCGGTGTCCTTGTCCTTGGCCATGTCGCAGTTCCGTCGTTCGTGGCGCCTCGTCCGTGAGGAGCTCGTCGGTGATGACAGTCCGGACAGCTACTGCCCGGCGCCACCAGGTGCAGCCTCGGCGGCCGGAGCCGCAGGCACGTTCGCGCCGCCCGCCCCGTCGAGAATCGGCTCGAGCGAGACCCCCGTGAGGACGACGATCTCGACCCGTCGGTTCTTCGCCTGTCCCTCGGGCGTGTCGTTCCCGGTGACCGGCTGGGTCTCGCCGTAGCCGGACGCCGCCATGCGATCCGGCGAGATGCCTGCGCTCAGGAAGTACTGCAGCACCGTCGTGGCACGACCCGTCGAGAGCTCCCAGTTGGACTGGAAGCGGTTGTTGGAGATCGGTCGCGAGTCGGTGTGCCCCTCGATGATGATCGAGTTGGGGATCGTCCGCAGCGCTTCGGCCACCACGCCGAGCACCGTGAACCCCGCCGGCTCGAGCGCCGCCGAGCCGGGGCGGAAGAGCACCTCGTCGCTCAGCACGGTCACCAGCATCCCTCGGCCCTCGAGGCTCACGAGCAGGTTGTCGCTGAACCCGGCGATCGCCGCCTTGCCGGTGAGCGTCTGCTCGAAGCCCTGGAGATCCTCGAGCGCCTCGCCGGCCGCGGCCTTCTCGTACTGCTGCCGGGCCTGCTCGATCTGCATCTGCGTCGGCTCACCGCCGACGGTCGGCGCGAGGGCACCGGTGAAGATCCCCTCGCCGCCGTCGAGGCCCAGCGAGCCTCCGTTGCCACCCTCCATCGAGACGATCTCGGCAGAACCACCGAAGTCCTGCTTCAGGTTCTCGGCGAGCTTCTTGAACTTCTCCATGTCGACCCGACCGGTCGCGAACAGGGCCAGGAACATGACCATGAGCAGCGTCAACATGTCGGCGTAGGGGATCACCCATGCTTCGTGGTTGACGTGCTCTTCGTGCTCTTCGTGATCGTCGTGGCGTTTGTGGCCGCCGTGGCCACCGCCGTGGCCACCGCTAGCCACCGCTGGCCTCACGGATCTTGGCCGCTTCCGCCGGCGAGAGGTACGACAGCAGGGTCTCTTCGATCACTCGGGGGTTCTGGCCGCCCTGGATGGCGAGCACACCCTCCATCACCATCTCGCGGCTCGCAGCTTCCTGGGTGGACAGGCGCTTCATCCGGTTGGCGAGCGGGAGCATCACGCCGTTGGCGAGGAACACGCCGAGGAAGGTGGCGCAGAAGGCGCTGGCGATGCCGTAGCCGAGCTTGTCCGGGTTGTTGAGGTTGCCCATCGTCTCGATGAGGCCGATGACGGCGCCGATGATGCCGAAGGTCGGGGCGAAGATGCCGAACGCAGTGCACCACTCTGCGCCCACCTTGTGGCGAGCCTTCATCGCCTTGATGTCGGTCTTCATCACCTGGGCCACGGCGTCGGGGTCGC
>DAINND010000194.1:0-6228 GCA_036736065.1 Ilumatobacteraceae bacterium | reverse complement strand
CTCGGCAGGCCGGGCGTAGACTCACGAGCGATGCCGCTCTATGAGTACCGCTGCCGCACGTGTGACCAGTCGTTCGAACTTCGCCGTTCGATGAGTGAGTCGAACGAGCCGGCACCGTGCCCCGAGGGCCACGTCGACTCGGTGCGTCTGCTGTCGGTGTTCGCCAGCGTCGGCGGGGCCACCGGTGCAGCGTCGGCCCCTGCCCCGCAGGGTGGCGGTGGCTGCGGGTCGGCCTGCGGCTGCCACCACTGATCTGCGTAGGGGCGAGCGCTCAGCTGGCGCGTAGGACGGCCAGCTCGGCCGTGAGGTAGGCACGGGCGCGGCGTTCGCGTTCGGCGCGCATGGGCGCGGTGCGGAACAGCGGGTCGTGCTCGAGCAGGCTGTGCAGCACTGTCGAACGCCCGGTGCGCCACCCTGCGTCGACGACGTGGGCATACTCGGCGCGGACACCGGCCACGTAGGCGCGGTAGTCGTTGGGGTCGGCGCCGAGGATGGCCAGGTCGGCATCGAGCAGCACGGCGGTCTCGAGGGCCTCGACCGTGATGTCGCTGCCTCCGCCGCCGTCGGGCCCCGGTGCTGGCGGCCCGAGGTGTGCGGTGGCCGCGATGAGCTCGACCACGCGGTGGACACGCGCTGCCGGCCACCCGGCTGCGTCGAGCACCTCGGCCGCCCACACAGCGCTGTCGTGCTCGTTGGTGGCCGACCGCGGGTCGTAGACGGTGTCGTGGAACAGTGCGGCCGCGCGGACGGCGCCTGCGTCGCAGCGCCCGTCGGGGTCGACCTCGGCGAGCAGGCGGTCGACGTGGCGCACCACCCACATCACGTGAGTGGCCGTGTGGTAGCGGCGGTGGGGCTCGCGGTGGCGGGCCATCAGCCTCTCGAACACCTCGTCGAACGGGGCGGTGCTGTGCTCGGCGACGACGCGGCGCCAGGTGCGGCGGAGCTCGACCTCGGGTGCGGTCACCCGGCCAGCGTAGGGCCGCGAGCTGGCGGCGGCCCGGCCGGGCTGCGACGATGAGCAGGTGGCGGTGCTCATCGACGAGCCGCGGTGGCGGCATCACGACCGATTGTGGTCGCACCTGGTGAGTGACACCAGCTTGGACGAGCTGCACGCCTTCGCCCAGGCCGTGGGCCTGCCCCCGCGGGCGTTCCACGGCGACCACTACGACACGCCGGCGGACTACTACGACGAGATGGTCGCCGCCGGTGCCGTGCCCACGCCCAGCCGCGAGCTGGTGCGCCGCCTGCGCGAGGCGGGTCTGCGCCTGACGCCGGCGGCGCGACGCAACGGCAGCGGCTGAACCGGCCTTCACCAGCGGGCCGGTCGCCCGGCGAGCTCGCGTGGGCACTCCACACCGTCGGGGCCGATCACGAACCACTCGAGCAGCACCACACCGTGCACGGCGGCCGTGATCTCGGCCAGCTCCCAGCGCACGATGTCGCAGTCGGACGCGCCGCCGTCGGGGCGGATGGTGGCCACGATGATGGACGCCGGGTCGTCGCCAGCGAAGCCGGCCAGGCTGCACGCGCCACCGACGGTGTCGACCACGGCGAGCACGGAGTCGTCGTCGGGCGGGTCGACCACCGAAACGATGGCGTGCCCGCGCCGCTCGTCGTCGAGCAGGATGCACAGGTGCTCGGCGCGCTCGGGCTGCGAGCGGGCGATGTCGATGACCGCGAGTGCGGCCTCGGCAGTGAGGATGGGGTCGACCCCGGCACGGGGAGTGGGATGGGTGCTGAGCCGGCTCGGTGTGGGCATGACGTCCTCCTGGACAGGGCCGCGGCCGGCGGACCGGGCGGCAGGGGTACCAGGGGAAGTGGGGTCGACCCTAGGGAAGGGGTGTCACACGGAGCGGGGAGCGTGACCTGGCTACCCTCGTGCCGTGACCGAGCCAGCCCGTGCCCTGTTCGAGATCGACGGTGAGCAGGTCATCGCCACCGAGCTGAGCCGGGGCCCGTGGGACCCGCGCCACTGCCACGGCGGTCCGGTGTCGGCGCTGCTCGCCCGGGCCGTCGAGGGGGCCGGCGGTGCGCAGGACAGTCCCTGGCAGGTGGCCCGGCTGACGATCGAGCTCACGCGGCCCGTGCCGGTGCTCACGCCGATGCACCTGACCACCGAGGTGGAGCGGCCGGGCCGCAAGGTGTCGCTCGTGGCGAGTGTGTTGACGGCCGATGGTGTGGAGGTCGCCCGTGTGCGCGCCCTGCGGATCCGGGCCGCCGAGGTGACCCTCGTCGAGGGTGCCAACCTCGGCCGCGACGAGATGCCCGCTGACCCGAACGCCGGTCGTCTGGAGCGACCGTCGTGGGCGGCGAGCGAGCTGGTGGCGTTCCACTCGCACGGCTGCGACCATCGCTTCGTGGCGGGCTCGTGGGCCGAGCCCGGCCCGGTGGCGGTGTGGGTCCGTCTCCGCCATCCGGTGGTCGAGACCGAGGTGCCGACGGGCCTGCAGCGTGTGGCTGCAGCTGCCGACTTCGGCAACGGGGTGTCGGGCTCGCTGCCCTACGAGCACTACGTGTACATCAACCCCGACCTCACCGTGCACCTGCTGCGCCCGCCGGTGGGCGAGTGGGTGGGGATGCGCACCACCTCGTGGTACGGCGCAGCCGGCGCCGGCCTCGCCGAGTCGGCGTTGTTCGACGAGGCAGGCCGTCTGGGCCGCAGCTGCCAGAGCCTGTTCGTCGACACCCGCTGACGCCCTCGGACACGGAGCGGGGAGCGTCGGGATGACGGCACGAGCCGTCGCTGCCTACGATGCGGCCATGGCGAAGCACCCCGGCGTGACCATCTACCACAACCCGAATTGAAACTCGTCGAGCAATGCCGTGCGCATTGCCGAAGAGCTCGGCGTCGAGGCCGAGATCGTGCTCTACCTGAAGACCCCACCTGATGCGGACACCCTGCGCGGCATCATCGCCAAGCTCGAGGACCCGGTGACCGATCTGGTGCGGCGCGACAGCCTGTGGACCAAGCTCGGCCTGACCGATGCCGATGCAGCCACACCCGAGCAGGTGGTGGCCCTGCTCGTGAAGCACAAGCAACTGCTGCAGCGCCCGGTGGTGGTGACGGCGAAGAAGGCGATCGTCGGTCGCCCCAAAGAGCGCGTGCGCGACCTGCTCAGCTGAGAGCGCGTGCGCGACCTGCTCAGCTGAGTGCGCGTGCGCGACCTGCTCAGCTGAGCTGAGCGTGCCCGGCGGGCTGCCTCAGTCGGCCATCCAGTTGCCGTGGAATCCGGCCGGCACGCGGCGGGGCAGGTGGATGCGCGCCACAGGACCGGCGCTCAGGTCGCGGGCGTCGAGGATGCACAGGTCGGTGCGCTCGGTGGCCCGGTCGGTGGCGTAGACCATGATCCAGCCGTCGGTCTCCCACGATCCGTCGGGATCCGGGGCGAACACCGGCTCGCCGAGCACGGTGCCGGCACCGAAGGGCACCACCAGCGTGGTCTCGGTGTCGAGGTCGAAGCGGATCAACGCGTCGGAGTACAGCGCATCGGTGCCGGCGGTGGTGGTGGCCGCGTAGCCGTAGCGGTGGCGCAGGCCGAGCAGGTCGTCGTGCAGGCGGGGGAAGGCCTGGGGGTGGTCGTCGATCAGCTCCTCGCGGCAGGTGCCGGCGACGAGGTCGATGGTCCACTTGGCCATCCCCGCACCGGGCTGGGCGCTCGGGCCGGCGTCGTCGCTGCGGCGCGCCTCGAAGTCGAGGTCGATGCCCGGCATCCGACCGCCGTAGGCGACGATCGTGCCCTCGTCCTCCCAGGCGTTGAGGAAGTGGAAGACGAAGCACGGATCGATCTCGAACCAGCGGATGTCGGCACCGTCACCGTGGCGGGGCAGCACCCCGATGCGTGCCCCGTGCCGGGGCTGCCACATCCCCTCGCCGGTCATGTCGAACGTGGCTGGCAGGTCGAACACCAGCGAGTGGTGGCGGGTGGTGAGGAAGTCGTGCATCATCACCGCCCGCGGCAGATCGATGACGGTGGAGTGCACGAGCCGTCCGTCGCGATCGGCGACGTGGTAGCGCAGGTGTGGCGGGCCGCCGAACGGCGCGTAGCCGAAGAACATCAGCTCACCGGTCTCCGGGCACCACTTCGGGTGGGCGGTCATCGCCCCGGCCAGTCGTCCGTCGTAGTCGTGCAGACCGACGGTGTCGAGCTCGCGCGTGATCTCGCACGGCCAGCCACCCTCCCACAGCCCCAGTAACTTGCCGGCGTGGCGGATGATGTTGGTGTTCGCAGCGTTCTTCAGCACCCCGCACTCGGCCAGCAGCTCGGCGGGTGGGAACTGGATGTTGAGCAGGCCGCCGAACAGCGAATGGCCGGCTGCGCGCTCGTGGCGCAGCGCCGGCGTCTCGACCCAGCGGTTCTTGTAGCGGGCCCGGCCACCGTCGAGGTAGATCGCGTGCACCATGCCGTCGCCGTCGAACCAGTGGTAGCGCCCGAGCGGGGCGAACTGCGGGTTGGCGCCGTTGCGCATGTACACACCGCGCAGCTGCGGCGGGATGGTGCCGGTGACGGGCAGCTCGTTCACGTCGAGCTCGTCGTGCACGGGGGCGAACAGGCCGGTCAGGAACTGGCTGGCACCAGGGGCGTCGTCGAGCGCTGTCATGGCCCAACGCTAGACCGTCGGGCGGGCGCTGCGGGCCCGACCTGGCACGATGCGGCCTCGGACCCGGTCGTGCACCGGCACGCTGCCTAGAGTTCACCGACGTGCCGGATCATGCTGCGACCACCCGTTCGGGGTGGCGGCTGTTGTTGTCCGTGCTCGGTGAGCAGCGCCGCGGCCTGATCGTCGGAGTTGCCGTGGGCTTGGCCTGGAGCGCTGGCAAAGTGGCCGTGCCGCGCCTCACCCGGGTGGCCGTCGACCGCGGGGTGATCGGGCGCGAGTCGCTCGCGTTCTGGGCGGGGATGATCGCCATCGCCGCGGTGATCGCCGGGATCTTCGCCGGCTGGCGACGGCTCGTCGCGTTCAGCGAGAGCCGGCTCACCGAGACGCTGGAGCGTGAGCGGATCTTCGCCCACGTGATGCGTCTGCACGTCGGCTACCACGACCGCACCCAGACCGGGCAGCTGATGAGCCGGGCGTCGAGCGACCTGCTCCAGATCCAGGGCTTCGTGGTGATGATCCCGATCACCACCTCGCAGCTGGCGATGGTGATCGCCGTGATCGTCGTGCTCTTCGTGTCGCAACCGCTGCTCGCCCTCGTCGCGCTGGCGCCGCTGCCGCTGGTGAACCTGCTCGCCCAGCGCTTCTCGCGCACCATCCACCCGGCTGTGCTGGCGGTGCAGGCCGAGCAGGCGCAACTGGCCACCGTGGTGGAGGAGAGCGTCACCGGTGTGCGGGTGGTGAAGGGGTTCGGCGCCGAGGCGGTGCAAGCCGCCAAGCTGCGTGTCGAGGCCGACGACATCCGCCGCGAGTCGATGGGCGCGGCGCGGGTGCGCAGCGCCTTCCTGCCGGCACTCGACCTGCTGCCGAACCTCGGGCTCATCGCGGTGCTCGGCATCGGCGGGCACCGGGTGCTCGACGGGCAGATGACCTACGGCGAGATGTTCGAGTTCATGCTGTACATCGCGCTGCTGGTGTACCCCCTCCGCAACCTCGGGATGACCGTCGCCTTCGGCCAGCGCGCCGCCGCGGCGCTGTTGCGTGTCGACGAGGTGCTCTCGACCGTTCCCGAGGTCGCCGAACCGGCCCGGTCGACCCCCCTGCCCACGCAGGGTGCCGTGGGTGGTGTGCGCTTCCGCGACGTCGTGTTCGGCTACGACCCTGCCGCGCCGGTGCTCACCGGCTTCGACCTCGACATCGCACCGGGCACGTCGGTCGCGCTGGTGGGTGAGACGGCGAGCGGGAAGTCGACCGTCGCCCGCCTGCTCACCCGCTTCTACGACGTGCAGCAGGGTGCGGTGGAGCTCGACGGGGTGGACGTGCGCGACCTGTCGCTGGCCGACCTGCGTCGGTCGGTGGGCATCGTGTTCGAGGACACGTTCCTGTTCAACGACACCGTGCTCGGCAACATCGCGTTCGCCCGCCCCGACGCGCCGCAGGCTGCGGTGGAGGCCGCCGCCCGCCTGTCCGGTGCGCACGAGTTCATCGAGCGCCTCCCCGAGGGGTACGCCACCCCCATCGGCGAACGTGGCTTCTCGCTGAGCGGCGGCCAGCGCCAGCGGATCGCCATCGCCCGGGCGATCCTGGCCGACCCGCGGGTGCTCGTGCTCGACGACGCCACGAGTGCCGTCG
>DAINND010000193.1:0-6233 GCA_036736065.1 Ilumatobacteraceae bacterium | reverse complement strand
GCCGACGGCCCTGCCCGGCCATCCCGACCGTGTTGTCATTCTCAAGCACGTCTCCCCCTCCCCCGGCTACGTGCTCTCCCGGCCCAGCTCCCTCGAGACCGCGGCGCGGGTGGCAGCCGGTGCTGTGGCCAAGAAACTGCTCGGGCACCTCGGCGTGGGCATCTTGTCGCACGTCATCCAGATGGGCGCGGCCCGCTCGAAGAGCGCGGCTCGGCCCACCATGGCCGACCTCGATCGGGTCGACGAGTCGCCGGTGCGCTGCTTCGACGTCGCCGCCGAGGAGGCGATGGTGGCCGAGGTGAAAGAGGCCGCCAAGGACGGCGACTCGCTCGGCGGCATCGCCGAGGTGCTCGCCTACGGCGTGCCGATCGGCCTCGGTAGCCATGTGCACTGGGACCGCAAGATCGACGCTGCCCTGGCGCAGGCGCTGATGAGTATCCAAGCCGTGAAGGGCGTCGAGATCGGCGACGGGTTCGAGGTCGCGGGTCGCCGGGGGAGCGCCGCCCACGATCCGATCGTCTGGGACCCTGCGCTGCAGGACTACCGGCGCGAGAGCACCCTGGCCGGTGGCACCGAGGGTGGCATGACCACCGGTGAGCTGCTGGTGGTGCGGGCGGCGATGAAGCCGCGCGCCACGCTCAACCGCCCGACGCTCAAGACCGTCGACGTGGTGACCAAGGAAGAGACGGTGAGCTTCAAGGAGCGCACCGACGTCACCGCCGTGCCGGCGATGGGCGTGGTGGCCGAGACGATGGTGGCCCTCGTGCTGGCGACCGAGGCGCTGCGCAAGTTCGGTGGCGACAGCGTGAGCGAGTTCGTGCGCAACGCCGAGGCGTACGCGGCCTCGCTGCGCCCCGCATGATCGACGCTCGGGAGCACGTCGTGCTCGTCGGTCTGATGGGCTCGGGGAAGTCGACGATCGGCCGCATCCTGGCGGATCGGCTGCAGCGGCCCCTGCTCGACACCGATGCGCTGATCGAGCAGCGCGCCGGGCGCACCGTCCGGGAGATCTTCGCCTCCGACGGCGAGGTCGCCTTTCGCGACCTCGAAGCCGCGGTGCTGGTCGAGGCGCTCGCCGGTGATGAGCCGGCCGTCGTCGCGACCGGTGGCGGTGTGGTGCTACGGCCGGAGAACCGTGCCGCGCTCGGCGCGGCCCGCGCCCGGGTGGTCTGGCTGTGCGCCGAGCCCTCCACCCTGCTCGAGCGGATCCGCCACGCCGGCGACCGTCCGCTGCTCGACCACGATCCGGAGGCTACGTTGCAGCGGATGGCCGACGAACGTGCGCCGCTGTACCGCGACGTGGCCGACCTCGTGGTGCGCGTCGACGGCCGGAGCACCCTCGACGTCGTCGAGGCGGTGCTGCGATGAGCTCCGGTGGGGTGCGTCGAGTTCGCGTGCCGCTCGCCGAGCGCGCATACGACGTCATCGTGGGCCACGGCGCCCGACGTGAGCTGGCTACGCTCGTCCCGTCCGGCGCGAAGCGGGCCGCGGTCGTCACCCAGGCCGGTGTGCCGCTCGACATCGACCCGGGTGTGCCGTTCGAGGTGGTCGAGATCGGCCAGGGTGAGCAGCACAAGACCCTGGCCACCATCGAGCGCCTGTGTCGTGAGTTCCAGCGGCTGGGCATCACTCGCAACGACGTCGTGATCGGTGTCGGCGGTGGGATGGTCACCGACGTGGCCGGGTTCGCGGCATCCGTGTGGCACCGCGGGGTTGCCGTGGTGCACGCTGCCACGACGCTGCTGGGCATGGTCGACGCGGCCATCGGTGGCAAGACCGGCGTCAACCTGACCTCCGAGGGCGACGACGAAGGTGGCAAGAACCTGATCGGCGCCTTCTGGCAGCCGGCGGGCGTCGTGTGCGATCTCGACGCGCTGGCCACGCTGCCGGAGCGCGAGGTGCGCTGTGGCCGAGGGGAGATGGCGAAGTACCACTTCCTCACCGGTGATGACCTGCTCGCCATGGACGACACCGAGCGCATCGCCCGCTGTGTCGAGATCAAGGCCGAGGTGGTGGCCGGTGACGAGCGTGAAGGCGGGCGTCGGGCGTTGCTCAACTACGGCCACACTCTGGCCCATGCCCTCGAGATCGAGTGTGGGCACACGATCGCCCACGGCGAGGCAGTGGCGATCGGCCTCTGCTACGCCGCGCATCTCGCGCGACAGCTCGGCCGCATCGACGATGCCCGGGTCGCTGAGCACTATGCGGTGGTGGGTGACGAGTATGGCCTCGACGTCGCCCTGCCCGCCGGGCTCCGGTTCGAACGCCTCGTGTCACTGATGTCCCGCGACAAGAAGGCGCTGGACGGCATGACATTTGTCCTTGACGGTCCTGATGGTGTCGAGGTCGTCGCCGGAGTGCCCTCTGCCGTGGTCCACCAGACGCTCGAAGAGATGGCGCGCCACCACGCTACGTGAAGTTGCCGCTGCGTAGGGGGCTGGTAGGAGCAGCACACACCGGCCTCGCCGGCGCATGCGCCTGGGGTCGCGCCACGCCGAGTGTTCGTGGTGCGGGTCGTCCTTGCTGGGGGTTCGCGTCGGATCCGTCAGCGGACGGGCGATGGATCCCCGGGTTCCACCGTGTCGAGTGAACGGAATGAACGCGCCAGGTGTTGAGCGGGAGATCCCTCACCACCCTGGGTGGTAGCCATGTCCCCGTGGAGTGGTATCTTCATACCGCGAGGTCGGTACGCGGCACACTAGGCATCGTCCCCTGGGTGGTGGACACTGACGGTGCGGAGAGCGGACTCCGCGCTGACCACGGGAGTAGACATGTCCAGCACGTTCGGCGGAGCGTCTTCGAGGCGGAGAGCGGTCACCAGGATCGCCATCGGTGTTGCAGCGGCGGTGGCCGGAACGGCCGGCGTGGCTGCGCCGGCGGCGGCGAGCACGGTCTCGGGCTCGGCAACCGGTGTGGCACTGACCGATGGCTCGATGTACCGGGTGGTCGACCAGATCGGCGCCCGGGCCCTGTGGCAGCAGGGGAGCACCGGCCGCGGCATCAACGTGGCGGTCATCGACACCGGCGTCGCCGACGTCGATGCGCTCTCGGGTGCTGACAAGGTCGTGGCGATGGTCGACCTGTCGGGTGAGTCGAGCTACCTCGACTCCTACGGGCACGGCACCCACATGGCCGGCATCATCGCCGGCCGCGACCCCGGGGCCGACCCTGCGAGCGCGGCGAGCCGTCCCGACTGGTTCCTCGGTGTGGCCCCCGATGCGGGCATCGTCTCGGTGAAGGTCGCCGGCCAGAGCGGGGCTGTCGACGTCTCGCAGGTCATCGCCGGCATCGACTGGGTGATCGAGAACGCGGCGGCGCTCAACATCCGGGTGCTCAACCTGTCGTACTCGAGCGGCTCGACCCTCGGCTACCGGACGGACCCGCTCAGCTTCGCGGTCGAACGGGCGTGGAAGGCCGGCATCGTCGTGGTGGTCGCAGCGGGCAACGACGGCCGCAACGAGTTCGAGCTGGGCATGCCGGCGCAGAACCCCTACGTGATCGCCGTCGCCGGCGCCGAACCTCGCAACAAGAAGTGGAAGGTCCCGTCGTGGGCGACGAGTGGCGACGGGACGCGCAACCCCGACCTCGCCGCCCCCGGCACCTCGATCGTCTCACTGCGTGCCCCGGGGAGCACCGTCGACGTCAACCACCCGTCGGGCTACGTGAGCACGCACCTGTTCAAGGGCACCGGGTCGTCGCAGGCAGCTGCCGTGGTGTCGGGCGCTGCTGCGCTCCTGCTCTCCGCTCGCCCGGGCCTGAGCGCCGACCAGGTGAAGGCCCTGCTGATCGGCGCCGCCGATTCGAGCGAGATCACCCCCCGGGACGCCAGGAAGTCGGGCAACGGCCTGCTGCGCGTCGGCGCCGCCCACGCGGCCGCGGCGCCGAACGCCGTCCAGACCTGGCCGGCCGCTGACGGGACCGGTTCGCTCGACGCGGCACGCGGCGGCCAGCACATCGTGATCGGCGACCGCGAGGTCCGCGGTGAGGTCACGGTGCTCGGCACACCGTGGGAGGGCGCTCGCTGGCTCGGGGCCCGCTGGCTCGAGGGCTCGTGGGACGGTGCCCGCTGGCTCGACGGCAGCTGGATGGGCGCTCGCTGGCTCGGCGCCAGCTGGACCGGGGCCAGGTGGCTCGGTGACAGTTGGACCGGTGCCCGCTGGCTCGGGGCTCGCTGGCTGGGCGCTCGCTGGCTCGGTGACACCTGGACCGGTGCCCGCTGGCTCGACGACAACTGGAGCGGCGCCCGTTGGCTGGGGACCTGGGACTGATGTCCGAGCGCGCCGGGCTCCAGCCCACCAGGGCGAGCGTCGTGGTGGTGGCCATCGGCGGTGGTCTGGTCGCCGCCTCGCTGCTCGGCCTGGCGCGCTTCCCGGAGCTCTCGACAGCGCTGATCCCGACGCCGGCATGGGTGGTCGTGGCGATCGCCGCGCTGTTCGCCCTCGTCGAGCGCTTCGCCTTCGTGGTGCAGTTCCGACGCGAGGCGATCGGCTACACCATGTCGGAGCTCCCGATCGCCCTGGCGATGCTCTACCTCGGTGTGCGCGAGGCCATGTTCGCGACAGTGATGGCGACCATCGTGGTCGCCGTCGCCACCTGGCGGGTCGTCTGGTTCAAGCTGCTGTTCAACTCGGCGCTGCTGATGTTCGAGATGACGGTCGCGTTCCTCATCTTCCGCGGGTTGATGGGCGGCGAGGTCGAGTTCGGCTCGCGATTCATCGTCTCGTTGACGGTCGCGCTGATGTCGGTCACGTTGATCGAGACGCTCTTCGTGTCGTTGGCGGTGTCGTGCTTCGAAGGCAACTTCGGCGCTCGCTTCCAACAGGAGGTCGTCACCAACGGGCCGATGGTGGTGGTGAGCTCGATCGGCGCCACGATCTTCGCCAGCTTCAGCGAGCAGTGGCCCCAGTTCACGGCGCTCGGCCTCGTCCCGGTCGCCGCGATCTGGATGGTGCTGCGCTCGAACGGCACCAACAGCCAGCGGCTCAAGGATTTCGAGGCGCTGCACCGGCTGTCGAACACGGTCTCGCGCTCACTGCACCGCGAGGAGATCGCCGGCGCCGTGATCGGCGAGGTGCAGGACATCCTGCGCTCGGACCGAGCCGCGATCGTGCAGGTCGATCGGCGCGATGGCTCGCTCACGGCGCTGGCCGCCGTCGGTGAGGAGTTCCGGGACCTGCCCACGTCCATCGACGACGCCCGCTGGAGGCCGTTCCTCGAGGGGCCGACGGCCGTGCTGCTCGAGCCGATGGTGCTGGCCAGCCTGGGGATCTCGCTCGGGGTGAAGGACAACGTGATCGTCGCCCCGGTGCACGACGGTGAGCAGACGATCGGGTTCCTCCTCGTCGCCGAGCGCAGTGGGCCGCAGTCGAGCTACGACGAGTCCGACATGCTGCGCGCTGCCGCGATCGCCAACCGGCTCAGCTCGGCGCTGCGCAACGCGGAGCTCCACGAGCAGATCGAGGAGGAGGCCTGGCGCGACCGGCTGACGGGCCTCCCGAACCGGAACGCGTTCGAGCGCGCCGTCGTCGAGTCGCAGGCTGCGTGCTCGCTCGGCGACGTGCTCGGTGTGGTCGTGTTCGGCATCGACCGCTTCCGCGAGGTGAACGAGACCCTCGGCCATCAAGTCGGCGATGCGATCCTGATCGAGATGAGCAGGCGGCTCGCCGACGAGGTCGGTGAGGCAGCGGTGCTGGCCCGCGTGACCGGTGACGAGTTCGGGGTGCTGCTCGCTCCGTGCGAGCTCGACACGCTGGTCGCATCGGCCCGTCGGCTGGTCGCGGTGATGAAGCAGCCGCTCGTCGTGGACGACATCGAGATCATCGTCGACGTGGGTGCGGGTGTGGCGACCTGTGCGCTGTGCGGTCTGTCGGCACCGGACCTGCTGCGCCAGGCCGACGTCGCGATGAACTGGGCCAAGGACCACCACACCGCCGTCGAGGTCTACCGCGGTGAGATCGACCTCAACACGCCAGGTCGCCTGGCCCTGCTCAGCGATCTGCGTGGGGCCCTGGAGCGCCGGCACCTCGACGTCTGGTTCCAGCCGAAGATCGACCTGGTGTCGAACGTCGTGGTCGGCGCCGAGGCCCTCGTGCGCTGGGAGCACCCGACGCTCGGGATGGTGCCGCCGAACCAGTTCGTGCCCCTCGCCGAGACGACAGGTCTCGTGACCGAGCTCACCGACGTGGTGCTCGGCAAGAGCATGGCGGACGTGCGGCAGCTCAACGACGTCGGCT
>DAINND010000192.1:0-6238 GCA_036736065.1 Ilumatobacteraceae bacterium | reverse complement strand
TGGCCGAACACCTTCGCGCACCCGTACGGCGAACGCGGATGGAACGGCGTCATCTCCGTCTGCGGAGTCTCACGCACCTTGCCGAACATCTCCGACGACGACGCCTGATAGAAGCGGATCGGGTTGCGCTGCGACCCACCCACGATCCGCACCGCATCCAACATCCGCAACACACCCGTCCCGGTGATGTTCGCCGTCAACTCCGCCTGGTTGAAGCTCATCGCCACGAAACTGATCGCCGCCAAGTTGTACACCTCGTCAGGCTGCGCGAAGTCCAACGCCTTCACCAACGACGGCAGATCCGCCAGATCCCCCGGCACCGCCTCCACGAACGGGAACTCGTCACGCAACTGCTGCATCCGCGGATTGTTCTGGCCCTTCACCATCCCGAACACCTCGTACCCCTTCGAATGAAGGAACTCGGCAAGATGCTGACCATCCTGGCCAGTGATCCCGGTGATGAACGCTCGCGGCATGACGATCCTTGCTTGAATCAGGGGGCGACCCGAGTCTAGGTGGCACCCTCGGCTAGCGTGCGCGTGCGCCATGACGCTCACCGTCGCCATCGACGTCGGCCCGCTGGCCGGGCGACGCACCGGGATCGGCCACGCCGTCGCGCTGCTGAGCGAGGCCCTGGCGGCACGAGACGACATCGAGCTGGTGCCCTACCTGACGAGCTTCCGCGGGCACCCGGCTCCGGGCACGCGCCGGCTCCCGGTCCCCGCCGCGCTGGCCCACCGGCTGTGGGCCCGCCTCGACCACCCCCGCGTCGATCGATGGCTCGATGCAGCCAACGTGGTGCACGGCACCAACTACGTGGTGCCGCCCTCGCGACTCGCCCGCGTCGTGTCGGTTTACGCCTGCTGGTTCCTCCAGCACCCGGGCCGGGTTCACGCCGACGTCGCCCGCTCCGGCCGGGTGCTGCGCCGCGGCGGGGGCGCCGGCGCCGCGGTCCACACCACGGCGCAGGCCACGGCACAGGTGCTGGGCGAGCTCTTCCCAGCCGCACCCGTGCACGTCGTGCCCCTCGGAGCAGTGCCACTCGACCCACCGCCCGCCTCGCCGCCGATCGCCGAACTGGCCGGTCGACCGTTCGTGCTGGCCGTGGCGACGATCGAGCAGCGCAAGAACCTGCCCCGGCTCGTGGCCGCGTTCGGTGCGGTGGCGGCCGGCCGACCGGACGTCGCGCTGGTGCTCGCCGGCGGTGACGGGGACGATCGGCGGAACCTCGACGCGGCCATCGACGCCCTGCCGAGCGACATCTCCGCACGCGTGCTGCTGGCGGGCTACGTCGACACCGGTGCGCGGTCGTGGCTCGTGCACCACGCCCACGTGCTCGCCTATCCCTCGCTCGACGAGGGCTTCGGGCTGCCGCTGCTCGACGCGATGCAGGCGGGAGTGCCCATCGTCGCCTCGACCGCCGGCTCGATCCCCGAGGTCGCCGGAGACGCAGCGCTCTACGCCGACCCGTACGACGTCGACGCCCTCGGCGCGGCGCTCGAACGGGCCGTCGACGACGACGACCTCCGTCGTGCCCTCGTGCGGGCGGCGCCCGCGCAGCTCGGGCAGTTCTCGTGGTCACGCACGGCCGCCGGGCTCGTGGAGGTCTACCGTGGCGCCACAGGAGGGGCTCGATGATCGCAGTGTTGTGCGGGGGCGTCGGCGCGGCACGGTTCCTGCGCGCGCTGCGGCTCGTCGTCGACCCGGCCGAGGTCGTCGGGGTCGTCAACACCGGCGACGACACCGTGCTCCACGGCTTGGCGATCTCCCCCGACCTCGACACCATCACCTACACGCTTGCAGGCGCCATCGATCCCCAGCGCGGGTGGGGGCTCGTGGACGAGACCTGGCACGCGATGGCTGCGCTCGAGCGTTACACGGCGGTGCGACCGGCGGGCTCGCAGGCAGCGCCGACGTGGTTCAACCTCGGCGACCGCGACCTGGCCACCCACTTCTACCGCACGGCCCGGCTCGCCGAGGGCGCCCCGCTCAGCGCGGTGACCGACGAGATCCGGCGGGCGTGGGGGGTGCCGGAGCGGTTGCTGCCGATGACCGACGACCGGGTGGCCACGCTGGTGACGCTCGCCGACGGATCGACGGTGAGCTTCCAGGAGTACTTCGTCCAGCTGCGCCACGCCGTGCCGGTCCGAGCAGTGGCGTTCGACGGGGCGCCACGGGCCGCGCTGCTCGCCGATGCTGCGCAGGCGCTGCGCAGCGCCGATGCGATCGTCATCGCCCCCTCGAACCCGCTCGTGTCGATCGGCCCGCTGCGCGCGCGCGCCGGCCTCGACGACCTGCTCGGCGAGCGACGCGAGCACGTGGTCGCCGTCTCGCCGATCGTCGGCGGCGCGGCGCTCAAGGGACCTGCCGACCGGATGCTCACCGAGCTCGGTCACGATGCCTCGGTGGTCGGGGTCGCCCGCCTCTACGCACCGATCGCGTCGACGCTGGTGATCGACCCGGCCGACGCCCATCTGGCTGCCGAGGTGGAGCGGGCCGGGATGCGCGCCCTGGTGGTGCCGTCGGTGATGAGCTCACCGGAGGTCGCGGCGACCCTGGCTCGAGCGACGCTCGCCGCGGCCGGGAGCTGAGCGGCCCGGATCAGGAGCCGTCGGGATCGGGGCGGCGCACGTCGACGAGCTGCTCCCCCTCGGCGACGAGGGCATCGGCGCCGATGACGCACCGCTCGACCGAGGCACCCGCCCCGATGCGGCCCATCACCACAGAGGCACGCACCACGGCTCCGGCGCCGATGTGCGCTCCGGTGAGCACGACCGATCGTTCGACCACGGCGACCGCCTCGACCGCTGCCCCGGCAGCGACCACCGCAGCAGCGACGCTGGCCGACGGGTCGACGCTGGCCCCTGGGGCCACGGGCGCGCACCGCTCGTGTGCCCGGCGGCCGCCGAGCAGGTCGAGGTTGGCGGCGAGATAGAGCTCCGGCTTGCCCGTGTCGATCCAGTAGTCGTCGGTGGCCATCGCGAACAGGCTGCCGTCGGCGACGATCGCCGGGAAGGTCTCACGCTCGATCGACACCTTGCGCCCGGTCGGGATGCGGTCGATCACACCGGGCTCGAGCACGTAGGTGCCTGCGTTGACGAGGTTGCTCGGCTCGGTGCCGGGCGGCGGCTTCTCGACGAACCGCTCGACGCAGCCGCGCTCGTCGAGGGCGACCACACCGAATGCCGACGGGTCGGGCACGGCGATCAGGTGCAGGGTCGCCTCAGCGCCACGCTGCCGATGGAACTCGACGAGCGCGGCGATGTCGAGGTCGGTGAGCACGTCGCCGTTGGCCACTACGAACGTCTCGGTGATGCCCGCCGCCTCGGCGGCGAAGCGGATCGCACCAGCGGTGTCGAGCGGCTCGGGCTCCACCGCGTAGTGCAGGTGCGCTCCGGCGCAGGTGCCGTCCGGGAAGGCCTCGAGGAACGGCTCGGGTTTGAAGCCGAGCGCCAGCGTGACGTCGGTGATGCCACCGCGGACGAGGTTGGCGACCAGCCGCTCGATGATCGGCACGTGGCCGACCGGCAGCATGGGCTTGGGAACTGTGTAGGTGAGCGGCCGCAGCCGCGTCCCGAATCCGCCGACGAGGACGACGGCGCGCATCAGCCGCCGGCCGGCACCGTGGTGGGAGCGGGGACGTCGCCGCCGTCGGCAGCGCCGAGCGTCGGCAGGTCCTTGGCCCACGGCGGCATCGACACCTCGGTGTCGGACGGCACGATCGCCAGGGCGAACACCATGGCGTTCTGCTTCACCCGGACGTCGGCGAAGTCGGTGATGTAGGTCTGGCCCCGGCCCGTGTCGGTGTAGTTGTCCCAGACGACCATCTTGGCGACGACGTCCTGGCCGTTGCACTGGTAGTCGGCGACGAGGAACTCGTCACCGCCCTGGTCCTCGGGCAGCCGCAGGCCCTCGGTGTCGAACTCGACGCCGTAGACATCGAGGAACACACCGATGCGCGCCCGGTCACCCACTGCCTTGGCCGAGTACGGGTGCCAGTGGATGATCCCGTCGTCGTGGCTGTGGATGCCCGTGGTGGCGAAGTCGTCGCTGACCAGGTTGCCCTGCGCGTCGGTCTCCTCCTTGGCGCCCGACAGCTTGGGCAACCAGCCGTCGCAGACGTACATGCCGTACGCGGCGTGCCAGTGATCGCCCTGCTGCGGCGGCTGCGTGCCCGGGTCCGGGCGGCTCTCGCGGGAGTAGAAGATCAGCACGAGACCGAGGAGGAGCACTCCCACCACGACCGCCGGGAACAGGGTGCCGCCCTGGAAGCGGACCTTCTTGCCGCGGCCGCGGTCGGCCATCTTGGCGAGCTTCTTTGCGGACTGTGAGGACGACGACGTGGCCACGAGCAGGAAAGGCTACCGGGCGCGCCCGGGGAAGGGACGGCAGCGGGACGCGCCGCTCACCGGCGGCCCAGGCTGCGGACCAGAGCCACGTAGGACTCGGCCACCGCCCGAGGCGAGACGTGCTGTTCGACCCACGCCCGGCCCGCAGCTCCCTGGGCGGCCGATCCGACCGGGTCGGCGGTCATCTGGCGAACCGCAGCGACGAACGCAGCGGGGTCGTCGGGAGGGACCGCCCGGCCTGCCCCGGCGGCCAGCACCATGCGCGGCACCTCGGTGCCTGCGTCGACCGCAGCGAGCACGGGCCGCCCGGCCGCCAGGATCGAGTAGGTCTTGGAGGGCACGCTCACCGACCCGAGCCCGGCGCGCAGAGGCACGACGTGCAGGTCGGCAGAGGCCAGCACCTCGGAGAGGCGCTCCTTCGGTTGGTAGCCGACGAAGCGGATGTTGGCCAGGCCAGCGGCCTGCGCCTCGAGCGAGGCCCGCGCCGACCCGTCGCCGTTGATCACGAACGTCACCTCGGGCAACTCGCGTGCAGCCGCGAGGACCAGCTCGAGCGACTGGGAGAAGCCGACGTTGCCGGCGTACATCACGACCTGCTCCTGGCCGATCGCCAGCTCGCGCCGGTATGGCGTGCCGCGATCTGCCGGGCGGACCGCCTCGACGTCGACGAAGTTCGGGATGACGTGCACGTCGGACCGACGCGCCGGGCGGACCTTCGCCGCCACGTTCGCCCGCAGGTCGTCGCTCAGCACGGTCACCGCGGCGGCACGGTGGTAGCTCAACCGCTCGAGCCGGCGCGCCGCACCGATGACCCAGCGGTTGGTGATGGCCCCGGTCTGCACCGCCGCGTCGGGGAACACGTCCTGGATGTTGAACACCAGCGGGCCCCGACGCACGAGGTGGGTCACCCAGCCCGTGAGGCCCAGGGTGAGCGGAGGTGACATGGCGATCACTGCGTCGACCCGTCCCCCGCGCAGCGAGCTCAGCCCGGTGAGCACCGAGAAGCCGGCGAAGCCCAGCGCACGGCGCACGAGGTTGCGCTTGTCGGAGCCGGGGAACGGGTGGACCCGTGTGATCGATCCCCATGGCGTCGTCTCGCGGCGCACCAGCCGACCCGACCAGCCCTCCTCGATGCGGTGGGCGCGGTACCAGGGCAGTGCCGTGACGACGTGCACCTCGTGGCCGAGGGCGGCGAGCTCGGTGACGATCCTCGTCATCACCTCCCCCGTCGGCGCCGTGTCCGGGGCGAAATGCGGGCACAGCACCGCCAACCGCAGCGGGGCGCCGCTCACCTGCCGACCGCCAGGTCGTAGACGGTGCCGAGCTCGCGCCCGGACGCCTCGATCGTGAACGTCGCCGCCCGGCGATGTCCTGCGGCGACGAGCTCGTCACGGCGATCGCGCACCGTGTCGAGCGCCGGAGCCCATGCCTCGTGCACGAGCGGCAGGACGATCGCGGCGTCGCCGACGATGTCCGGCAGACAGGTCGCATCGCTGCACACCACTGGTGTGCCGAGCATCATCGCCTCGATCACCGGCGCGCCGAACCCCTCGTAGCGGCTCGGGAAGACCAGCGCCTCGGCCATCGCCAGCAAGCCGTTGCGGTCGGCGTCGCTGACCCGGCCGGGACGGACCACCCGGTCGCGCAGCGACGGGGTGGCGGCGGCGAGCTGACCGGTGACGTCCGCCTCGGCGAGGCCCGTGCCGCCGATGAGCACGAGGCGAAGGTCGGGGTCGGGCCAGTGCCGCTCGAGCACCTCGAGCAGGAAGCGATGGTTCTTGTGCGGCGCGATCATCGCCGGGTAGACGCGCACCCTCCCGGTGCCGAGGCCGAGCCTGGCGCGCAACTCGGGCTCCGGGGTGCCGGTGGCGCCGAGGTCGGGCTCGACC
>DAINND010000191.1:0-6246 GCA_036736065.1 Ilumatobacteraceae bacterium | reverse complement strand
CACGGCGAGCTCGTCGACAGGCGGTTCGGTGAGGGCCTGCTCCCCGAGCGCGAGGGCCGCGGCCTCATGAACACCGTCGGGGTGCGGCGCAGCGTCATGGGCCTGCTCCGACACATCCGTCGTCGCGTCGGGGTCGTCAGCGGTGTTAGTGGTGACGGCCGCGTCATCTGGGAGCGCATCGGGCTCGCACGCGCGCTGCCGCTCCTCGAGGATGCTGTCGGGGACCGACTCGTCGACGGGCTGCGGCTCACTCACCAGTCGACCCCGCCGAACAGCCCCGCGTGCCCCGGGACGGCCCCGGACTCGTCGACGAACCCGACGAGGCGAACCTCGCTGCGCAGCAGATGCCCGGTCTGCTCCTCCACCCGGCGGCGGACCTCGTCGATCACCGCGCGCACGTCGGCCGCCGAACCACCCTCGTCGGCCTGGATGAAGTTGGCGTGCTTGTCGCTCACGTGCGCCGGGCCGATGCGGAACCCGCGCAGGCCGATCCGATCGATGAGCGCGCCCGCAGCGAGCTCGCCGGGGATCGGGTTGACGAACACCGAGCCGGCGTTCTGACCGCCCGGCTGGTGCTCGCGCCGCCACCTGACGATCTCATCGAGCTCGCGCTCGGAGGCCTCGCGATCACCCTCGGCGAGGCGCAGCCGGGCGGAGACCACCAGCTGATGGTCGGCGAGGTCCGACCCCCGGAACCGGAGGCCGAGGGCCCCGGCTGCGACCGTGCCGCCTCGGCGCCGGGCGAGATCGAACAGCTCGACGTCGACGAGTGAGGCAGCCATGTCGGAGCCGTGGCCACCGGCGTTCATCCGCACACCGCCTCCGACGGACCCTGGCACGCCGACCGCCCATTCGAACCCCGTGAGCGCCGCAGCGACCGTGCGGCGCGCCAGCACCGGCAGCGCGACCGCACCGCCGGCGCGCACGTCGGGGCCGTCGATGCTGATCTCGCTCCCCAGCTGCACCAGTGACAGGGCGATGCCGACGAACCCCTCGTCGGCGACGAGCAAGTTGGAGCCGCGGCCGATCACCAGCACCGGAAGGGCGGAGACGGCGATCGCCTCGGCCACGAGCTCCAGGTCGGCGACCGTCCGAGGGCGAACGAAGAGCGCCGCCGACCCGCCCACGCGATAGGTGGTCATGGGGCCGAGCGGCACCTCGCGTTCGGCGATCGTCCCGAGCACGGACGCAGCCTGCTCGACAGCCGTCGGTCGTGAAGCCCGCAGCGTCACACCGACACGCCCCGGGCGGACAGCTCGGTGCGCCGCTCGAGCACCTCTGCCGGGAACGAGGCGATGTCCCCGCATCCCATCGAGATGCACACGTCGCCGTCACGGAGCTCGCGAGCCACGAACTCGACCAGGTCGCTACGACGAGGCAACCACACCACGCGTGCGGCTGGGTGCCGGTCGAGCACGGCGTCGACCACCAGCTTCCCCGTCACGCCCGGGATCGGCATGGTCCCACTCGCATAGATGTCGGTGAGCACCACGACATCCGCGTCGACGAAGGCGTCCGCGTACTCCGGCCAGAGCATCTCCATGCGGTTGAAGCGGTTCGGTTGGAAGACGGCGACGACGCGCTTCCACCCGTCACCGCTCCCACGCGCCGCCGCCAGCACGGCCGCGATCTCCGACGGCAGATGCGCGTAGTCGTCGACCAGGGTCGCCCCACCGGAGGTTCCTCGGATGTCGAAGCGTCGGGCAACGCCCCCGAAGCGGGCGAGGGCCGCCGCTGCATCGACGAAGGGGACACCGATCTCGAGGGCGAGCGCGAGCGCCCCCGTCGCGTTGCGCACGTTGTGCAGCCCGCGAAGCGGCAGATCGACCCTGCCGAGGCGGCCCCCGCCGCGCTCCACGGCGAACCGGAACGCCCCGTCGTGCGGCTCCACGTCGACGGCTCGGCCCTCGGCGTCGACGCCGGTGCCATAGGTGCCCACCCCGTCCATCTCGCCGGCGAGCCGCCGGCAGACAGGGTCGTCCGAGCACAGCACACGCGGTCCGGGCACCTGCCGCAGGTAGCGCTCGAAGCTCTGCTCGATCGCAGCGAGGGATCCGTAGTGGTCGAGGTGATCAGCCTCGACATTGGTGAGGATCGTGCCGTGAAGAGGCAACTCGAGGTGCGTGCCATCGCTCTCGTCGGCCTCGACGACGAACCAGTCCCCGCCCGTCCACTGGGCGCCGGTGCCCATGTCCGTCACGTCGCCGCCGATCACGAAGCTCGGCCGCATCTGAGCCTCGGCCAGGATCAGCATGAGCATCGACGTCGTCGTGGTCTTGCCGTGGGTGCCGGCCACAGCCAGCGACCTGGCACGGGCGCACACCGATGCCAGCATGCCGGCGCGGCGAAGGACCGGGATGCCGTCACGCCGGGCCTGGTCGAGCTCGACGTTGCGTTCGGGCACTGCGGTCGAGAAGGTGCCCGCATCGCACCCGGCGACGTGGGACCGCTCGTGACCGACGTGGACCGTCACGCCAGCTGCGCGGAGGCGGTCGAGCACGGGCCGCTCGCGGATGTCGCTGCCACTCACATCGTGGCCCATCTCGGCGAGGGCGATGGCGATCGCGCTCATGCCAGGACCGCCGACCCCGACGACGTGGAGCCGTCGTCGCTGCGACAGGTCGAGCGGTGCACTCGGGACGTCGGTCATCGCGCGGCCTCCTCGATGAGCCGGATGAGGGAGTCGCCTCGGTGCCGCTCACCCTCGGTGTGCGCACGCCGCGACATCTCCGGGAGACGACTCGGGTCGGCTCGCAACTCGTCCACGAGCGCCGCGAGACGATCGGTGTCGAGCTCGTGCTGTTCGAGCAGCACGGCCGCACCTCGATCGGTGAGCGTCCGGGCATTGTCGAGCTGATGGTTCTCCGCAGCGCCGGGCCAGGGCACCACGATCGCCGGCGTCCCGGTCGCAGCCAGCTCGGCGATCGTGCTCGCGCCGGCGCGCGTCACCATCAGGTCGGACGCCGCGAACAGCAGCGGCATACGGTCCTCGTAGCCGATCACGCGGTACATGATGCCCTCGGAAGGCCACCGCGGTGGTGGCATCTCCCCCACCCAGCGCTCGCCCACGACGTGGTGGATGCAGACGTCACCCCGGTCAGGCCACCGCTCGAGCAGGCCGGCGACCGCCGTGTTCAGGGCCTTGGCCCCGAGCGAACCTCCGAAGACCGTGATGACGAAGCGGTCATCCGGCAGCTCGAGCGCAGCGCGTGCCGCTGACCGGTCAGCATCTCGGTCGACGGTGATGACCTCGCGACGGATGGGCGCTCCGGTGGTGCGCGCGCGGGGCAACGGCGAGTCCGGGAACGCTGCCGCGACCGCCGTGGCGAACCTCGCCGAGACCTTCGACGCGAGCCCGGGCCGCTGGTCGTAGCTCACCACGACCACAGGGCAGCGGCGGAGGAAGGCCGCGAACGTGGCCGGCATGCTCGCGTACCCACCGACGTTGACCACCACCCTCGGCCGCAGCCGACCGAGCAGCCGCCAGGCCCGCCACGTCGCACGGAGCAGCTTGGGTACGAACAACAGGTTGCGCCAGGTGAACGCGCGCTGGAGCCCGATGACATCGAGGCGAGTCGACGCGAACCCCGTCGGAGGCAGCAGCCGGGACTCGATCCCCCGTGTCGTCCCCACATGGTGGAGCCCGGCCGCCGGATGACCTGCCCCGACGAGTCGATCCATGATGGCGATCGCCGGCAGGACGTGGCCAGCTGTGCCGCCCCCCGTCACGACGGCAAAGCACTCGGGCTCGCCGGAGTGCGCAGCCGGGCTCATCGGGCGTGTCGGGCGACGTTCAGCAGCATGCCTGCGGCCGCCATGCTCACGAACAGCGAGGTGCCGCCAGCGGAGAAGAACGGCAACGTCAGGCCCGTCACCGGCAGCACGCCGGTGACCCCACCGACGTTGATCAGCGTCTGCAGCACGAACCATGCGGCGATGCCACCGGCCACCAGCGCACCGAACCGGTCGCGCGCGGCCAGCGCGACCTGGACACCACAGAAGGTGAGCACCAGGAAGCCACCGAGCACGGCGACGACGCCGATCAGCCCGAGCTCCTCGGCGATGACCGCGAAGATGAAGTCGCTGTGGGCGAGGGGCAGGAAGTCGCCGAGCTTGTTGAGCCCACGTCCCGGGCCGGCCCCGGTCGCACCGCCCTGGGCGATGCCGATCATCGCCTGGTACTGCTGATAGGCGAGGTAGTCGCGGTTCCCGGTGATGTCGAGGAACGACGTGAACCGGTTGAAGCGTCGAGTGCTGCTCAACACGAACAGCATCGCCAGGCTCGCGCCACCGATCACGGTCGCGAACATCGGCGTGAGCGGCACGCCGCCCACGAAGGCGACACCGAGGACGCTGCCGGCGCGCACGATGGCCGAGCCGAGGTCCCCCTGCAGCAGGCACCGCGCTGCGCCCGCCCGCGCGACCCAGAAGGTCGGCACCAGCGTCCGACCGAGGTCACCCATCTCATCGCCGCGCCTCGTGAGCAGGTCCGCGCAGTAGACCAGCACGGCGAGCTTCAAGAACTCCGAGGGCTGGAAGCTGAACGGCCCGATCGCCACCCATGCCTGCGCATCGTTGACCTCAGCGCCGAGCCCTGGGATGAGCGGCATCAGCATCGCCCCGAAGGCGAGCACCATGAGCGGGAGCACCAGTCGACGCCAGGCGCGGTAGGGCAGGCGGGCGCAGGTGAGCAGCGCGAGCAGCCCGAGCCCGGCCCACATCGCCTGCCGGTTGAAGATGCGCCAGGGCGACTGGCCGCGGTGGAACTGCTGGATGGACGACGCCGAAAGCACCATCACCAGGCCGAGCATCACGAACGCCGCCACCACGACGGCGATCACGTAGTAGGCAGTCGGCGGAGGCACGGCGGGTGACACGCTGACCTGGCGCGATGCCGGATGGCGGCGCTTGGCAGCGGCCCGCGAGGCGGCGGCGCGGCGGCGGTCGGCGAGGGCGGCGCTCGACGCGCTCACGCTGCGCTCTCCGTGCCGAGGGTCGAGACACAGCGCTTGAAGTCGTCGCCGCGGGCCGGATAGCCACCGTCGGGGTACCAGTCGAAGCTCGCGCACGCCGGGGAGAGCAGCACCGTGTCACCGGCGATGGCCAGTTCAGCCGCAACCTCGACGGCTTCGGCCATCGAGGCCGCGCGCCGCACTGGCCGCTGCCCGCCGAACACGGCGGCGATCTCGTCGGCAGCCTCCCCGATGGCCACGACCGCCTTGATCCGGTCGACCTCACTGGCGAGCGATCCGAGGTCGAGGCCCTTGTTGCGACCGCCCGCGATCAGCACGATCGACCGGAAGGAGCGGACGGCGGTCAAGGCTGCGTGGGGCGAAGTCGCCTTCGAGTCGTTGAACCAGGCGACACCGTTGTGCGTCCCGAGGGGTTCGATCCGGTGCGGTGGGGTGCGGAACGATGCCAGCCCGGCTTCGATGCGAGCAGGCTCGACAAGCCCGGTCTCCAAGCATGCAGCGCTGGCCGCGAGCGCGTTCGTGAGATCGTGCGGGAAGCGCCGAGCGAGCGACTCGACCCTGGCGAACGCTCCTTCGGGCCCGGACAGCAGACGCTCGTCCCCATCCCCCACGACCCGGTAGTCACCGTCATCGAGACCGAACGTCACGTGGCGGGCCTGCGCCCCGACGAGTCGGTGCATGACCGCAGCGTCGCCGGTCCAGCCCACCGCCACGTCGGACGGCCTCTGGTGCTCCCAGATCCTCGCCTTGGCCGCCTCGTAGCTCGCCATCGACCGGTGCCAGTTCTGATGGTCCGGCGCGAGGTTGAGCCAGATGGCCGCCTCGGCGCGGAACCGATCGATCCAGGTGAGACGGAAGCTGCTGCACTCGACGGCGAACGCATCGACGTCATCGTCGAGCGCCTCGACGAAGGGGACCTCGGTGTTGCCGACGGCGCGGGCGCGCAACCCACCAGCCTCGAGCAACGCGGCGACGAGCAACGTCGTCGTGGTCTTGCCGTCGGTGCCGGTCACGGCCACGATCGGGCGCGGCCCGCCGGGCCGATCCTGCTCCCACTCGTAGGCAAGATCGATCTCCGTGCGCACGGGCACGTCGCGCCGACCGGCGGCGACGATCACACGGTGGGTCTCGGGCACTCCCGGTGCAGGCGCGAGCAGGTCGGCGCCGGCGAGGAGTCGATCGATCGCAGCGTCATCGGGCGACCCGACGAAGTCGAGGCCCAGCGCCTCGGCGCGCCTGCGCCGGACGGCGGCGTCGACGGCATCGGCGACAC
>DAINND010000190.1:0-6247 GCA_036736065.1 Ilumatobacteraceae bacterium | reverse complement strand
CCAACCTCGCTCCCGGCATCGTCGACCGTGTCCGCGCGGCGTTCGGGGACGCGTCGTGCCCGGCTCCGACGATCGGACGGCCACCGAGGTCGACGAGCAGGACGAACCGGGTGCGCCGATCGCCGCGCGGCCGTACGTCGGTCCGCTCGTGGTTGCCGCAGCGATCGTCCTCGCTGCGATCGGACTGGCGGTCATCCCGTCGATCGACCTCTCGGCGAGCACGGTGGACAGCGCGGCGCCGCCGACCACGCTCGTGCCGGACGAGTGCTCGCAGGCGCATGCCGCGCACAACGTGGCGATGTGGGACCCGGCGATGGCCGACGAGATGCTCGACGCCGGATGCCCGTGGCCCTACGAGCCGTTCGTCACGGCGACCGAGGGTGGTGCGGAGAACCCCAACCTCGCCGCTTCGTTCGAGCCGCGGCGCTATGACGAGCTGTGGGTCGCGCTGCAAGAAACCGACTTCGGCGTCTGCTCCGTCGCCGCCCTCCCGGACCCACCGGCCGACGGGTTCGTGTTCGGGTTCCGCTACGAAGTCCGCCCAGGTGGGTGTGAAGACGGCGATCAGGTCGCGGAGCTCGTCGTGCGTGAACACGTCACGCGGGCCTGGCGTGACGCGAGGGCCGCCGAGCTGAGCGCCGAGGGGCCGGTGCTGGTGCGCGGGCGCTGGACGCTCACCGCCGAGAATGCGACGGACTTCGCTGCGAACCGTCTGTTCGAGACGCTCGTCGCGCTCGGCGCGGTGACCGCCGGCCGCCCGAGCGCCTGAGCCGCAGCCCCTGCTGGCGACCTGACGGATCGCCACTCCGGCGGACCGTCATCAGCGGCCACCGTGGTGGTCGCGCCCGGATCCAGCCCACCTGCCCCCGAGGAGACGATGACCCGTCGCCGATCGATCCGCCTGCGGGCGATCGTTGCCGCTGCGGCCGCAGCGCTGCTCGTCGCGTCCGCAACCCCGGTCGGGGCGGGCGGCCCGTCGGTGAACGCTGCGCCGCCCTCGAGCGGACAAGGGGTGGTCGAGGGCGTGAGCCCCACGGTCGGCCCCTTCGGCGGGATCGCCCTCGTGGGCGACTCCCTGCTGGTCGGCTCGACGATGGAGAACGGCGGCTGGGGGCCATCGGTCGTTCGCCTGCTCGCCGATCGCGGCTGGGGGCCTGTGCGCAGCCGCGCCGGTGTGGGCTTCCAGACCGGTCGGACCCTGCCCTCGAGCTCGCCGGCGAACCTCGGCACCTGGCTGGCCGAGCAGCCGATGAACGGCTTCGACCCCTCCGTGGTGCTCGTCAACCTCGGCACCAACGACATCAACTCCTGTCGCGGCTCGTCGGCCTGCGCGTTTGCGAACATCCGCCACCTGATGGACATCATCGGACCTGAGCGGCAGGTCTGGTGGTCGATGATCTCGGTCCCCGACCCGGAGCGGGAGCAGACGTGGAACGACGCGCTCCGTGCCGTGGCCGCGCAGCGCCCCAACCTCATCCTGTGGGACTGGCCGGCAGCGCAGGAGGCGCAGCAGGTGCCGATGGCTCCGGACGGGATCCACCTCCAGGGAGCGTCGGCGTATCGGCAGCGCAGCGTGCTCATCGCCGATGACGTGACCGCCCGCCTGGGCACTCCGCGCAGCGGTGCGGTGCCGTTGCCGACGCCCGTCGCGACGCCGCCGGCGACGACGGCTCCGACGACGGTCGCCACGACCACGACCACGACCACGATCCCGGTGCCGACCACCATGGCGCCGGCCACGACCACGACCACCACGCCGACCACGACGACCACGACCACGCTTCCGGAGCCGTTCACCCCGGACCTGCCGGAGGAGGGAGGGGCACTGCAGTTCCGCGTGGTCGAACCGCTCCGTGTCGTCGACACCCGCAGTGACGACTCCCGGCTCGAGGCGGGGGAGACGCTCGTGGTCGACCTCGCAGCCACCGTGTCGACCCAGGCTGGTGCCACCGCAGTGGCCATGAACGTGACGAGCGTCGATGCCGAGGGCATCGGGCACCTCACCGTCTGGCCGTGTGGGACGAGCCGGCCGGGCACGTCCACGCTCAACGTGGTCGCCCAGGACGTGCGCTCGTCGCAGACGATCACGACGTTGAGCAGCGACGACGAGGTCTGCGTGTTCGCGAGCGTCGCCACTGACGTGGTGGTCGACCTGCAGGGCGTATTCGTCGACTCGGGCGGTGACCGTTTCGATCCGCTCCTGCCAACCCGTGTTCTCGACACGCGCCAGACGGGACGCAAGCGTCTGCTGACGATCGCGGCGCCGGGGGGCGTGTCGGCGGTGGCGATGACGATCACGGTCACCGCAGGCGCTCGTCCCGGGTTCCTCACCGCCTACGGCTGCTCCGATGATCCGCCGCTCGCGTCGACCGTCAACTGGCAGCCCTTCGAGACCGTCGCGGGGGCGGCATTCGCCCCGGTGGGCCCCGCAGGGCTCGTGTGCCTGGCGATGAGCAGCGACGCGGACGTGGTCGTCGACGTCACGGGCACCTTCGCGCCCGACGGGCGCCTCAGGTTCACTCCCGCGGAGCCGACCCGGATGATCGACACCCGTGAGGGTGCGGGTGGGCGCGTCGAGCCGCTGGAGGACGGCACGACGATGAGCGCCGTGGTGGCCCCGGCGACGGCATCGGCCGTGTCGGGCACGCTCACCATCGTCGGACCGCAGCGCAACGGCTACCTGACCGCAACCGTCTGCGGCTCGCCCCCGGGCATGACCTCGTCGGTGCATGCTCCAGCGGGTGCGGTCGCCGCCAACGGTGTCACGGTGGCGGTCTCCGCCGGCGGTGAGCTGTGCGTCCAGGCGCACCGCGCCGCGGACGTGGTGTTCGACGTGAGCGGCTGGTGGACCGAGTGAGCCGGGGTCAGCGGAGGCGCTCGGCGCGCGCCGCAGGGTCCTGGGCGTAGAAGTCGGCGAGGACGTCGTAGAGGTCGGGGTGCTCGGCGCGCACGTCGATCGGCGTCGAGAAGAACGTCTCGGTGGCGACGGCGAAGAACTCACCGGGATCGGTGCCTGCGTAGTCGCGCAGCACGACGTCGTCGTGACGACGGACCCGCTGGTACACCGAGTCGCACACGTCGACGAACCTGGCCCGCCGCTCCGGCTCGGGGATGGGAGGCGCGCCGTCGACGACGCCGTCGAGCATGTCGAGCTGATGGGCGAACTCGTGCAGGACCACGTTCTGGCCGCGTGACGGGTGCCGGGCCTCGTAGGCCAGCGTGGACCAGGCGAGCAGCACCGGGCCCTTGTGGTGGGCCTGCCCTGAGACGGCCATCCGTTCGTCGGACATCAACCCCGAGCCACTCGTGCCGACCGAGCGCGAGCCGTGGAGCATCACGGTGCTGCGGTGCACGATGATCGACTGCACGTTGGCATAGAGGTCGACCTCGGGGGCTTCGTCGAAGCCCAGGAGGAGCAGGCTCGCCTGAGCGGCGACCAGCACGCGCACCTCGTCGCCGATCGCGAACCCCTGGGCTGCTTCGAAGCGGCGGTCGAGCAGGAACGCCGTGGTGAGCCGCTCCAGCCGGGCTCGTTCGTCGGCGTCGAAGGCCGGCCACAGGCCCCAGCGGCGCTCGAGCACGGCGCGCCAGGCATCGGGGAACGGTGCGTCGAGCGCTCGGCGGCGTCGTCGCCACGGGATCTCGAACCGCATCGCTCCAGTGTCTCCTCGGTGCCGGGTGCGGACAGCACTAGTGTGCCGCCGATGTCCGCTCGCCAGACAGATCGCCTGCTCACCGATCGGCGTGACGTGAGCCGGAACGTGCCGTATCTCGCCGGAGTGGACCACCTGCGCGGGCTGGCTGCGGTGTTGATGGTGGTTTATCACGGCTACCAGCAGTTGAGCGGTCGGGTGTTCGTCCGGGCCGACAACCCGGCCGAGGCGGTGCTCCTCGAGGGGCACACGGCCGTTGCGCTGTTCATGGTGCTGAGCGGCTTCATCTTCACCTACGGGGCGCTCGACCACGACCTGCACATCCCGACCTTCCTCCGGAATCGTCTGCTGCGCATCCTGCCGATGTACGTCGTGGTCGTCGCCCTCGCGATCTACACCACCCCCGACGGCTATTCCTTCGGTGGGCTCGTGCAGCTGTTCACACTGCAGGGCACACCTCCGATCGTGGAGGCCGACCTCGGCCCGTTCGGAGCGCTCCTGTGGACCATCTCGGTCGAGTTCACCTTCTACCTGGTCTTTCCCTTCCTGTTGCGGTTCCTCCAGATGTACGGGCCCCGCTACCTCCTCGGGCTCATCGCCACGATGGTGCTGCTGCGCACGCTCGCCCACGGCGTGAGCCCGGAGGCGACTCGTGACCTGGCCTACTGGACGATCGTCGGACGACTCGACCAGTTCCTCTTCGGCATGTTCATCGGATGGATCGTGGTCCGACGAGCACCGGCGGTCGGTGCAGGCCGCGCATGGTCTGCCGTGCTGCTGTCGAGCCTCGCGGTCGTCGTGGCTCTCGAGTCCTTCAACCGCAACGGTAGCTGGTACTCCACCGCCGGTTGGAAGGTGCTCTGGCCCACGATCGAGGCCGTCGTGTGGGCGGCGTTCGTGATCTCATGGCTCCTTGCGGCCCGATCGGTCCCGGCCGGGTTCTCGCGTGCATTGGCGTTGCCAGGCATCGTGAGCTACTCGGCCTACCTGCTCCACTACGCGATCGTGGTTGCGCTGATCGACCGTGAGCCCATCGGCTTTTCCGGCGACGGACCGGGGAACGCTCTGCTCAACACGGCCCTGATCATTCTTCCGGCCACCTTCTTGCTGGCCACGCTCACCTACACGATGATCGAGCGGCCGTTCATGCAGATGCGTCGCCGCTACCTGAGTGGCGTCGCTCCTGATCATCGGGAGTGACGTGGACCGTCTCGCGGGCTGCGAGCGCGTCGTCGCCCATCGCTGCATGCCGCTCGGCGAGGAGGTCGTGATCGACCGCCTTCCACGTCGCCCGGTCGGTCCAACGGACGATCACCTGCACGTCGACGGTCGCCGGTGGATCACCGTCGGCGGGAGCGTCGGTGATCCACACCTCCTTGCCGAGGTACCCGGCCTGCGCGGCGAGGAAGTCGTCCCACACCGCGGCATCGGTGGCGAGCCAGCGGTCGAGGTGCTCGCGCCGCACGGTGAAGCTGAGTTGTTCGATGATCACGGTTGCCACGTCCTCGACGTCGATGCCAATCGGCGGAGAAGTGCCTCGTCGGACCCTGGGTTCTCGGCGGTGATCGTAGCGAACCGGCGACGATGCACAGCGGCTACGGTGGGCGCGTACCGAGAGGCACGCAGACCGTGGGGGGTGTCGTGGTGACTCGACGAGCATGGATCGTCCTGACGATGGTGGTTGCGGCTGGTTCGATCGCCGCGAGCTGCACCGAACCTGCCGACCAGGCCGGCTCGACGACAGCGCCTCCGGTGACGACCGCTGCGGGAGAGACCACGGCAGTGCCGGACCTCACCTCGCCGGGCGACACCTCGGCGGTCACGACGGCAGCGCCGACCTCTGTTGCGCCTCCGGCCGGTGAGCCGTTCGTCGTCGGGGTGGTCAACACCGAGGGCGCGCCAGGCCTCGACTTCCCCGAGTTCGCGAATGCGTTCCGCGCCGCAGCGGCACTGGCCAACGCCGAGCTGGGTGGCTTCGGTGGGCGACCGGTCGAGCTCGAGGTGTGCGTGGCGAAGGGAAGCCCCGAGTCGTCGCAGGCGTGCGCCCAGGAGCTCGCCGCGAAGCAGGTCGACCTGGCGATGATCGGCTTCGACATCTTCGTCGACTACCCGACCTTCGCCGCGGCCGGCATCCCCGTGATCGGGGCCGTCCCGATCCTGCCTCCCGACTACTCGGCCGATGCGGTCTACATCACGGCGGGCAACCTGGTGGTGCAGGGCTCGACGGCCAACGCCATCACCAACCCCGAGTACCTGGGCCTCACCGAGGTGGCGGTCATCGCCAACGACGCCGCGGCGACCGTGTCGGCGCTCGCTTCGCTCGAGCCCGCGCTCGCCAAGGGCGGTGCGACGGTGACGATCATCAAGGGCGGTGAGACCGAGACCGATGCCGGGTTCCGCTCGCTCATGCAGCAGGCTGCGGCCACGGACCCCGACGTGATCATCTCGATGTACGGACAGGCTGGGTGCGTCGGCCTGATGCGCGCCAGGGTCGAGCTCGGTGTAGACGTACCGGCATTCTCAACGACCGCGTGCCTCGGCGACGCCGTCGTCGATGCGGTCGGTGACGCTGACATCGGCTGTAACTGCGCCGG
>DAINND010000189.1:0-6262 GCA_036736065.1 Ilumatobacteraceae bacterium | reverse complement strand
AGCACCTCACCGGTCTGGGCGACGAAGGTCCACGCGTCGTACTGGGTCGCGCGCCGCCAGATACCGGCGCGGGCGACCCCACCGGAGTAGATGATCACCGAGCCCTCGCCGACCGTCTGCGCCTCCGGGGTGCGCGCGTCGACCTGGCTCGGCACATGGACGGTCCGCATGACCACGAGGTTGGTGGCACTGATCTGCACGCCCCCGGCGGTCATGTGCGGCTTGCCGTCCTGGAAGCGGAGATAGCGGCCGAGCGCCGGGTCCCATGTCCAGCGCACCTTCACACCGTCCATCGTCACGTCGATCGTGTCGGTGGGCTCACCGAGGGGAGCCTGGCCGACAGGCAGGAACGACCAGATCGGCCGTGCCGGACCCGCGTTGGAGCCGACACGGCGTAGGCACTCCACCTTCGCGACCAGGTTGTGGGGCGCCTTGCGGCTCGACTCGCGCCGGTAGCAGGCGCCGTGACGCAACGCCGAGAGGTTGACGAGCAGGCCGGCGGCATGGCCCGCTTCCACCCACGAGGTCACGCCAGGGTTGCCCCCGCTCCAGCCGAGGATCGGGCGGTTGAGCGCGGCGAGCACCTGGAGGTCACCCGTGCGCGCGCTGCGCACCGGGCCGACCTCCACGGGATCGCGCGAATGGAAGACGGCGACGAAACGCGTGAGGCCCTCGACGTTCTCCTCGAACACCACATCGGCCCCGTCGAGGCCCCACTGGCCACGGGCGGCGCGGGCGTTGTCGACCTTGATGGCGACCGCCGCACGCGCCGCGGTGCCCGGATCGACACCGAGCCCGGTGAGCGCGGCGAAGTCGGTGACACCGGGCAGCGGCTCGTACGGAGGCCACGACACCGACGGCGCCGGCGGCGGAGGGGCTGGCGGAGGAGGCGGTGGCGGCGCGGCTGTGGTCGGCGGCACGGGGACGGTCGTGGGCGCGAGCTCGGTCGTGGTGGTGCTCGTGGAGGTCGACGTGCTCATGGGGCGCAGCGTCACGGTGACGATGTCGAACGTCGACGACGGGCCTGGTGCGGTGCTCGACGTCGGGGTGACGAGGCCGTCGTCGGAGGGGAACCCGCACGCACCGAGCAGGACGGCCATGACGAGGACCGCGACGGTCGTCGCCCTCACCCCCGCCGACCTCGACGGCCCGGTCACGCTCGTCCTCCCGTTCGCACCATGTCGATGGTGCATGCGTCGCGCCTGTCGGCCAGCAGGTGCGGGGGTGCGGGGGTGCTCGAGCGGGACACGACCGCATCGTGGCAGCCCCCGACCCGCTGTCCTCGTCGCCCGGCAACACCTGCGCCGTGTGGATGTCGGCCGGATGTGGCACCAGGGCGCGAAGAGCCAGCGTGGCTCGGCCGTCGAACGAGTTGTCACCGCCCGCTGCGCACGAGCGGGTGAACATTGTTCCGTACGGGCGCGTCAGCCTCGCGCGGTCGTCAGCCGCGCAGGCCGACCAACCAGCGGCGGACGTTGTCGCCGAGCGCGTCGACGTCGTAGCCGCCTTCTTGCAGCACCACGGTGGGCAGGCCGAGCTCACGGACCACTGCGCCACAGCGCTCGAACCCGTCGGCAGTGAGCGACAGGTCACAGATCGGGTCGGTCACGAAGGTGTCGAGGCCGAGTGAGACGATCAGCGTCGACGGCCCGAACGCCGCGATGCGCTCGCACGCCGACGCGAGCGCTGCCAGGTACTGGTCGTCGTCGGTGCGCTCGGCGAGGGGCACGTTGAGGGTGCTGCCGAGGCCGCGTCCCGATCCCGTCTCGTCGGCGAACCCGATGGTGTAGGGATAGGCGCGGGCGGGATCGCCGTGCAGCGAGACGTACTGCACGTCGTCGCGGTCGTAGAAGATCTCCTGCGTGCCGTTGCCGTGGTGGTAGTCGACGTCGAGCACCGTCACCTTGGTGCCGGTGGTCGACGCGACGTGGTGCGCGGCGACGGCGGCGTTGTTGAAGAAGCAGTAGCCCCCGTAGAGGGATGTGCTGGCATGGTGGCCGGGAGGCCGGCACAGCCCGTAGGCAGCACTGTCGCCGTCGAGCACGGCCTGCGTGGCGGTGAGCGCCGTGTCGACGGCAGCCCGGGCAGCGCTGTAGGTGCCCTCGGTGAGTGGCGTGGTGATCTCGAAGCACCACCAGCCGAGTCGGCCCTGGATCGAGGGGGGCTCGTCGAGCGGGGCCATCTTGTTGCGCAAGCCGGCACGGAAGAACACATCGGGCACCACCTCGCGGGTGCCGGGGCGCACCGCCTGGTACTCCTGCCAGGCCGGCGAGAGGAACCGTTGCAGGCCCGGGGCGTGGACGGCTTCGATCGGCGCCGTCCCCCACTCGGTCGGGTCGACGAACTGGAACGACGGGTCCGCCTGGAGCACCTGTCGGATGTTCTCGGCCCGCCCGATGTGCTCGAAGGGGCTGTGCGCACTCGACGCTTCGAGCTCCACATGTGGATCGTGGCGCAGGTGGGCAGGTGTGTAGACGACCTTCATGGCGTCATGTTGCCACGGCTGCGCTCCGCCGGCGGCTACACCAGTTCGAGCTCCTCGCCCAGGTACAGCTCCCGGCAGCGTGCCCGCTGCAGCTTGCCGCTCGAGGTCTTCGGCAGGGTGCCCGGCCGGACCAGCATCACGTCGCGTGGCGGCAGGCCGCTCACCTCGAGGGTGCGGTGGTGCACGGCGTGGCGCACGTCGTCGAGACTGGTCGAGCCATCGTCGGGGAGGCGCACCTCGGCCACGACGACGACGGTCTCCTTGCCCTTGTAGCCATCGACACCGAAGGCGATGACGTTGCCGGCGCGGACGCCCTCGAGCACACCGCAGGCCCGCTCGATGTCCTCCGGGAAGACATTGCGGCCGCCGACGATGATGACGTCCTTGATGCGCCCGCACAGGATCAGCTCACCGTCGAGCAGATAGGCCAGGTCGCCCGTGCACAGCCAGCCGTCGCGGAACAGCGCGGCGGTGGCGTCGGGCCGCTTGTAGTAGCCCGGGGTCACCGAGGTGCCGCGCAGGAGCAGTTCGCCCACGTGGCGCTCCGGGAGCTCCTCGTAGGTCTCCGGGTCGACGACCTTCATCTCGAGGCCGGGCACGGCCCGACCGAGCAGTGGCAGGCGGCGGACCTGGATCGCCTCGTCGGCGTCGACGAGATCGAGCGGCTTGGCCATCCGCTCGCGTTCGAGCACGATCCGGTCGACCGAGTCGGTGCGCATGCCCCGGTGGCGTTCCGGGAACGCCGCCCCGATGGCCACCTCGGCCATGCCGAAGGCCGGGAACACGCTGCCGGCGCGGAAGCCGAACGGCTCGGCCGCCTTCACGAACGCGTCGACTGCATCGGGGTCGACCGGCTCGGCACCGCTGAGCGCGAGGGTGAGCGTCGACAGGTCGAGCTCCTTGGCGCGACGCAGCGCCCGGGTTGCGAGGACCCACGAGAAGTTCGGGCCGGCAGTGGCAGTGCCGCCCCAGTCGCTGATCCACTGCATCCAGTTGCCCGGATGGGCGAGGAAGTCCTGGGGTGCGGCCTGCACCAGCTGCACGCCACGGGTCATGGGGATCGACAGGAAGCCCACCAGTCCCATGTCGTGGTAGAGCGGCAACCACGACACCATCACCTCTTCCAGGCTCAGCTCAGCGGCTTCACAGCAGGCGTCGATGTTGGCAGTGAGCACCCGGTCGGGGATCATCACGCCCTTCGGCTCGCTGGTCGACCCACTCGTGTACTGCAGGATGACCAGCCGCTCCGGATCGTTCGGCGGGAGCTCGAGGCGCTCGCCGCTGACCTGGCCGGCGGCGCCCGGCAGCACGTTGGCCATCGGCTCGATCGGCGGGTCGCCGGGAGCGGGCGCGTAGAAGTCGGCGAGCAGGTCGTCGATGAGGACGAGCTTCGCGTCGCCGTGGCGGATGCGGGTGCGGGTGCTGGTGATGAACTCGTCGAGCGAGCCCATCCGCATCGGCAGCGGCAGCACCATGCTGGCGCAGCCGGCGAGCCAGCAACCCTGGATGATCGTGATCAGCGAACGGCTCGTCGGCCCGAGGATGGCGACGTGGTCGCCGGGCACGATGCCGCGCGCCTGCAGGGCGGCGCCCACGACCCGAGCGTCGTCGTGGATCTGCGCCCACGGGACGAAGCCGTCGCCGTCGGCGGGGGCCACCGAGTTGCCCACGAAGCGGGCTCCGGTGGGACGGTCCGCGGCCTGGATCAGGCGCTCGACGATGGAGGTCGGCTGCGCTGCACTTCCGGTCATGGGCCGAAACCGTAGTGCTGCCCGACGGGTCCGTAGAATCCCTAGGCCATGAACGCCACCGGCTCACCCTCCCCCGACGACGCCCCACAGGCCGAGCACCAGGCTTTTCGCTACACGGGCGCCCTCGCCCAGGAGATCGAGTTGCGCTGGCACGACTGGTGGGACGCGCACGGGACGTTCCACACGCCGAACACCGCCGGACCGCTCGGTGACCCGTCCGCGAGCGATCGTCCGAAGCTGTTCGTCCTCGACATGTTCCCCTACCCGAGCGGTGCAGGCCTGCACATGGGCCACCCCCTCGGGTTCACCGCGACCGACATCTTCTCCCGGTACCACCGCATGACCGGCAAGAACGTCCTCTACACGATGGGCTTCGACGCCTTCGGCCTCCCGGCCGAGCAGTACGCGGTCCAGACCGGGCAGCACCCGGCGATCACCACCGACCAGAACATCGCCAACATCCGCCTCCAGCTGCGCCGCCTCGGCCTGTCGCACGACCCTCGTCGCAGCATCAGCACCACCGATCCGGGCTACTACCGCTGGACGCAGTGGATCTTCACGCAGATCTTCAACAGCTGGTACGACACCGAGCAGAGGAAGGCCCGACCGATCGGCGAGCTGGTCGACGAGCTCAGCTCGGGCGCTCGCCCCACGCCGGACGGACGGCCATGGGCCGAGCTGAGTGCGAGCGAGCGAGCCGACCTGCTCGACGGTCACCGCCTGGCCTACATCAGCGAGGCGCCGGTCAACTGGTGCCCGGGCCTCGGCACCGTCGTGGCCAACGAGGAGGTCACCGCCGACGGGCGCAGCGACCGCGGCAACTTCCCGGTGTTCAAGCGCAACATGCGCCAGTGGATGATGCGCATCACGGCCTACGCCGATCGCCTGGTCGACGACCTCGACCTGCTCGACTGGAGCGATTCGATCAAGGCGATGCAGCGCAACTGGATCGGTCGCAGCGAGGGGGCGCGGGTCGACTTCGCCTCCCCCGCCGGCGCCATCACCGTGTTCACCACACGGCCCGACACGCTCTTCGGCGCTTCGTTCATGGTGCTCGCACCGGAGCACCCCCTGGTCGAGGCCCTCACCACACCGGAGCACGCGGCCACGGTGACGGAGTACCGACGTCAGGCGAGCGCCAAGAGCGACATCGCCCGCCAGGTCGAGGACAAGTCCAAGACCGGGGCGTTCACCGGCTCGTACGCCACCAACCCGATCAACGGCGAGCAGATCCCCGTGTGGATCGCCGACTACGTCCTGATGGGCTACGGCACCGGCGCGATCATGGCGGTGCCCTGCGGCGACGAGCGCGACTTCGAGTTCGCCCGCCAGTTCGGGCTGCCCATCCCCGCGATCCAGCAGCCGCCCACATCATGGTTCGCCGCGCACGGCATCGAGCCATCGCTCGACACGTCCACATGGCCTGAGGCGTACGTCGGTGACGCCCCCTACGTCAACAGCGCGAACGACACCCTCGACCTCAACGGCATCGTCGACGTGGCCAGCGGGAAGCGCAGGACCAACGAGTGGCTCGAGGCCAATGGGTGCGGCGTGGCCACCGTCAACTACAAGCTGCGCGACTGGTTGTTCAGCCGTCAGCGCTACTGGGGTGAGCCGTTCCCCGTGGTCTACGACGAGTCCGGGCACGCCCACACGCTGCCCGACGAGCTGCTGCCGCTGGAGCTGCCGCCCACCGACAGCTTCAGCCCGCGCACGTTCGATCCAGACGACGCGATGAGCAACCCGGAGAGCCCGCTCGATCGACTCACCGACTGGGTCTGGGTCGAGCTCGACCTCGGTGACGGGCCGAAGCGGTACCGACGTGACACCAATGTGATGCCGCAGTGGGCCGGCAGCTGCTGGTACGAGCTGCGCTACTGCGACCCCACCAACGAGCAGGCGTTCATCGATCCCGGGGTCGAGCGCTACTGGATGGGGCCCCAGCCCGACGGCCGCCCGGGCGGCGTCGACCTCTACGTCGGCGGCGTCGAGCACGCTGTGCTCCATCTGCTCTACGCCCGCTTCT
>DAINND010000188.1:1794-6279 GCA_036736065.1 Ilumatobacteraceae bacterium | reverse complement strand
CCCCCCCCCCCCCCGCCCCGCCGCCCCCCCCCCCCCCCCCCCCCCCCCCCCGCTCCGCCCCCCCCCCCCCCCCCCCCCCCCGCCGGGCCCCCCCCCCCCCCCCCCCCCCCCCCGCCCCGCGACGCGTGCGGACCCATCGAGCATCGGGACGTTCGTCCCACCGCCGACAGGTCATCCGACCGTCGACGGGGGGCCGGGTGGGTATGCCATCCTGCATCGACGGGCGCGCCGCGCCCTGCTCACACAGGAGGCAGAGCGATGCGGAACTCACTCACCGGACAGGTCGTCCTGGTCACCGGCGCTGCGCGCGGCATGGGCGCCGAGCATGTGCGCGAACTGGTCGCAGCCGGCGCCAAGGTGGTGGCCACCGACGTGCTCGACGACGAGGGGCGAGCCCTCGTCGCCGGCCTCGGCGATGCAGCCGTCTACGTCCACCACGACGTCACTGCCGATGCCGACTGGGTCGCGGCCGTCGAGCTCGCCGAGTCGACCTTCGGTCCGGTGCAGCACCTGGTGAACAACGCGGGCATCGTCACCTTCGGCTCACTCGAGCAGATGGACCCGGCGGTGTTCCGCCGCACCATCGACGTCAACCTCACCGGCTGCTGGCTGGGGATGCACTACACGGTCCCCTCCATCAAGCGTGCGGGCGGCGGATCGATCGTCAACATCTCGTCCACGGCCGGCCTGCAGGGCTACGCCAACCTCGGGGCCTACGTCTCGAGCAAGTGGGGCCTGCGCGGCCTCACCAAGGCAGCCGCGCTCGAGCTCGGGCCGCTCGGCATCCGGGTCAACTCGATCCACCCCGGCCCCATCCGCACCCCGATGATCGCCGGCCTCGACGCCTCGACGATCGCCGCCGCCCAACCGATCGCCCGGGTGGGCGAGCCCGAGGAGGTGACGGCGATGCTGCTCTACCTGCTCGCCGACGCGACCTACTCGACCGGCCACGAGTTCATCATCGACGGCGGGGCCGTCATCGGCCAGGTGCTCCAGCAGATCACCGACATGGGCTGACCCCCATTCGGGGGCGCGTCGGTAGCCTCCTCCCATGTCCGTCGGGTTTCGAGTCGATCTGGCAGTGCTGCTCGGCGGCGTGCTGCTCGCCATCGGCGTCGTGGCCAGCGGCATCGCCGCGCGCTACCGCGTCCCGAGCTTGCTGCTGTTCCTCGGCCTCGGCATGCTCGTCGCCGACGACGGGTTGGCGCTGATCCGCTTCGACGACGTCGCCCTCGCGCAAGACATCGCTGTCGTCGCCCTGCTCGTCATCCTGTTCGAGGGCGGGCTCACCACCGATCCGGCAGCGTTCCGACGTGCCGGACTGCCGGCTGTCGCGCTGTCGACGCTCGGCGTCGTGATCACCGCCGGCGTGGGCGGCCTCGCCGCCTGGTGGCTGCTCGGCCTGTCGGCGTCCACAGCGCTGCTGCTCGGCTCGGTCATCGCCTCCACCGATGCGGCCGCCGTCTTCGCTGCCGTGCGCAGTGAGCCGTTGCCTCCACGCGTGCGCGACCTGCTCACGCTCGAGTCGGGCCTCAACGACCCGGTGGCCGTGATGCTGACCATCGGGATGGTGGAGGTGTGGCGTGCCGACACCTCGGCCCTCGACTGGGTGGGCTTCGTCAGCCTGCAGTTGCTCGGAGGCATCGCGATCGGTCTGGCGACCGGGATCGTCGCCCGGTGGGCGGTGCGACGCTTCGACGAGGTGCTGGCGAGCTCGTACGGCGTGTTCACCCTCGGCATCGCCGGGGTCACCTATGGCCTGGCGGCCCTCACCGGGGCCTCCGGATTCCTCGCTGTCTACCTGGCCGGAGTGGTGCTCACCTCTGCGCGGCGGCCACAGCCGGGGCTGCTGTCGTTCCACGAGGGTCTGGCCTCCACTGCGCAGGCCGTGCTGTTCCTGTTGCTCGGCCTGCTGGTGTTCCCGAGTCAACTGCTCGACGACCTCGGGCTGGCGGTCATCGTCACGGCCGTGCTGGTGCTGATCGCGCGTCCGGCTGCGGTGCACGCCGTGCTCACCGGTTTCGGCGTCCCCCAACGCGAGTCCGTGCTCGTGTCGTGGGCGGGCCTGCGCGGTGCGGTGCCCGTGGTGCTCGCCACCATCCCGCTCACGGCCGGCCATCCCGATGGCCCACTCGTGTTCGACGTGGCCTTCGTCGTGGTGGTGATCTCCGTGGCGCTGCAAGCGCCGCTCGTGGCTCCGCTCGCCCGACGGCTGGGGCTCGGAGCCGACGGCCCCGACACCGACGGCCATGTGGGCGCATCCGTGACCGGCGATCGCGCCTAGTCCTCGGCGAGGTCGACCACGACGAGCGGGGTGCTGCGCACCTCGGGGTACCAGAGCTCGACGGTGTCGCCATCGACGGTCATCACCACACCACCGGTGACGACGGCCCCTTCAGGGCTGGCGCAGCAGCCGACGTCGAACCTCCACGGCTCGGCCCAGGTGCGGTCGCCCACCCGCTCGCCGCTGCGCAGGTCGATCAGCTCCCACGGCAATGGCACCGGGCGAGGCCCGTCAGGGAATGGCCCGTTCACCAGCGCCCGACCGTCTCCGACGACCGACACCCCCCACCATCCCGCTCGCTCCCAGAGCGTCCGGCCGTTCGCCGCATCGATCGCCACGAGCCGCGGTGCGGCGCAGTTGCCGCCCTCGGCATTCACCCGCGGTGCGGGACAGGCGCGCACGAGTGCGACACCGTCGTTCGTCGCCACAGTGAACCCCTCCACCCCGACGGCGAGCAGGTCGTCACGCGTCCAGCGCACGTCACCGCTCGCATCAACGCCGACGAGCACGGGCTCACCCTGCTGGTCGCCGATCGGGCCGAACACGGCACGCAACGGCCGAGCCGCGTCGAGCAGATCCGGCTCGGTCGTCCATGCCCCGCCGTCGTGGACGGCGGCGAGGTCGTCACGGATCGTGAGCAGCGCCAGCCGGCCCTGCTCGAGACCGTCCGCTTCCAGAAGGGTGTAGCGAGGCTCGAACGACGTCATCCCCACCGTCGCCGACGGCACGGTCAGGACCTCGACATCGCCTGTGGACCCCACCACGTAGAGGCGGTCGTCGGCAGTGATCGCCCGGCCGCGGGCGGTGCCGAGCACAACCACCCCTGCCCATCCCCTGCCGCCACCGAGCGGCGCGCGCTCCCGCCGCACGGCGACCAGCTCGAGGTCGGCATCGTCCACCAGGGGGCCCGGTGAGCCGCCGGCGGCAGCGAGCATCTCGTCCCACGTCCGCGACACCGCACCGTCGGCGAGCGACCAGCTCTCGACGTTCGACGAGCCGATGCCGTCGCGGTAGGTCGTCGTGGCGACGACCACCTCGCTCGGCGTGCCTGCCGAAGGCACCGCGACCACCGTCGGCGCTGCGACGAGGCACCGGACCCAGCGCACCACACCGTCGTCGTCGACGAGCGTGATCACGGCACCTGCGTCGTCGGCGAAGAGCGAGCGGATGACGAGCAGCACACCGCCCGGCACGGCGTGGGTCTCTGTCGTCACACCGCTGCCCGCCTCGACGCCGGTCGCCCGCGGCAGCAGCACCTGGACCACCGGTTCGGCGCCGAGGGGCTCGAGGCGGTCGAGGCCGGCCGGATCGAGCTGGCGCGCCGGGCGCGACGGTCCCCGATCGAGGCACGGTGGGTCGAACACGTCGAGGGTCACCGGGCCGTCGGCGAGCGTGGTCGACGTCGCCGTCGGGGCGACGGTGGTGGGGGCGAACGTCGTCGGGCTGGCACTGGTCGTCGGGCTGGCGCTGGCGGACGGCCCCGAGGTGGGTCGCGCCGATGTCGACACGGCACCCCCATCGACCCCGTCGCCACAGGCCGCGAGCACCAGCGCCAACACCACCACGGCGGCCACCATGGGCGCCGTGCGCCGGGCCGGTGCCCGGGATGCGGTGGCGACCATCACTCGCCTAGTCCTCGGCGAGGTCGACCACGACGAGCGGGGTGCTGCGCACCTCGGGGTACCAGAGCTCGACGGTGTCGCCATCGACGGTCATCACCACACCACCGGTGACGACGGCCCCTTCAGGGCTGGCGCAGCAGCCGACGTCGAACCTCCACGGCTCGGCCCAGGTGCGGTCGCCCACCCGCTCGCCGCTGCGCAGGTCGATCAGTTCCCACGGCAGGGGGACCGGACGGGGACCGTCGGGGAACGGCCCGTTCACCAGCGCCCGACCATCGGCGACGACCGACACCCCCCACCATCCCGGCCGCTCCCACAGCGTCCGCCCGCTCGTCGGATCGATGGCGACGAGCAGTGGTTCGCTGCACTGTCCGTCCGGGCCGTTCGCCCGCAGTGCCCGACAGGCCCGCACCAGCGACACGCCGTCACTGGTCGCAGCGTTGAGCCCCTCGACCCCCACCGTGAGCAGATCGTCACGGGTCCAGCGCACGTCGCCGGTCGCATCGCCACCGACGCGCACGTACTCCCCGACCTGGTCGACGATCGGACGGAACACGGCCCGCAGCGGCCAGGCCGCAT
>DAINND010000188.1:0-1784 GCA_036736065.1 Ilumatobacteraceae bacterium | reverse complement strand
GCTCGGTCGCCCTCGCTGGTCCGTCGCGCCCGGCGACGAGCTCGTCGCCGATACCGAGCAACGCGAGCCGGCGGTCGTCGTCGAGCAGCGAGTAGCGGGCCTCGAACCACATCATCCCGATCGTCGACGCAGGCACGGCAAGGACCTCGACACCACCCGTCGGTCCGACGACGTAGAGCCGGGCGTCGGCCGCGATCGCGCGGCCGCGTGCCGTCCCGAGCACCAGGGCCCTCGCCCACCCGCGGGAACCACCCAGCTGTGGGCCCTCCGACCACACGACGAGCAACTCCAGGTCGGCGTCGTCGCCCGGAGTGCCCGGGGCTCCCGACGCTTCCGCGAGCATCTCGTCCCACGTCCGCGACACCGCCCCGTCGGCGAGCGACCAGGCCTCGACGTTCGACGACCCGACGCCGTCGCGAGAGGTTGACGTGGCGACGACCACCTCGGTCGGAGTACCCGCTGAAGGGACGACGACGACCGAGGGTGAGTCGACGAGACAGCGGACCCAACGCACCGGACCGTCGTCGTCGACCAGCGCCACCAGCGCACCGGCACCCTCGTCGAAGAGCGACCTGATGACGAGCAGCATCCCGCCCGGCACGGCATGGGTCTCCGTCGTCACGTCGCTGCCCGCCTCGCCGCCGGTCGCACGCGGCAGCAGCACCTGCACCACCGGCTCGGCGCCGAGCGGCTCGAGTGGTTCGGCGCCCGTCGGGTCGATCGTCCGTGCAGGACGCGACGGCCCCCGCTCGAGGCACGGCGGGTCGAACACATCGAGGGTCACCGACCCAGGGGCGAACGTGGTCGACGTCGTCGACGACCCAAGCGTGGTGGGAGCACTTGTCGGCGGCACCGCAGTCGTCGGCGGCACCGTCGAGCTGCTCACCGTCGAGCTCGTCACGTCGCCCGCATCACCGCTGGTGCCGCATGCAGCGAGGGTGAGCGCCGCCAGGGCGACGCTCACTGCTCGGGCCCGATGTCGGCAGGTGGCACGCATCACCGGCTCAATCCTCGGCGAGGTCGACCACGACGAGCGGTGTGGTGCGCGCCTCGGGGTACCACAGCTCGAGGGTCTCCTCGTCGATCGACACGACGACGCCGCCGCTCCACGTCACGGTCGCAGGATCGTCGCAGCAGCCGATGCCGAACCGCCACGGATCGGTCCAGGTGCGCTCACCCACCTGCTCACCGCTGCGCAGGTCGACGACCCGCCACGGCGGCGACACACCCGACCCGGTGTCGAACGGTCCGTTCATGAGGGCACGGCCGCTGCCCACGACGGAGGCGGTCCACCACCCCTCGCGCTCCCACAGCGTCGTGCCCGTCGCGGCATCGAGGGCCACCATCTTGGCGCCTGGGCAGAAGTCGGAGCCGTCCTCCGAGGGCGGTCCGGTGCACACCCGGGCCAGCACCACATCCGTCTCGACCGCCACGGCGAACCCCTCCGCAGGCACTGCGAGCAGATCGTCGCGGCGCCACAACTCGTCACCCGTCCCGTCGAAGGCGGCCAGTGCCTGGCGCTGGTCGCCGTAGAGGAAGTTGGCGTAGACCGGTCGGGCCGCATCGAGGTCGGCGGGATCGGTCGACCAGCTGTCGCCGTCCTGCACGGCCAACACCCGGCCGCTGTTGAGCCCGTTGGCCTCGCCGAACCGGGCCAGGCGGCCGTCGGGAAGCGATGAGAGCTGCACCTGGTCGAGCGGCGTGCCGATCAGTGTCGGTGGGAACGGCAGGAGATCGACCGCTGCCGTGCGCGGGGCGACGAGGTAGAGCCGGTCGTCGGCACT
>DAINND010000187.1:0-6322 GCA_036736065.1 Ilumatobacteraceae bacterium | reverse complement strand
CATCGCCATGTCGAGGTAGTGGCATCCTGCGGCGAACGCGGCATCGAAGATCGGGGGGTTCAGCCGTGGGTCGCAGGCGTTGACGATGAGGTCGGCGCGAATGGTGCGAGCCAGCTCGACGATGTCGAGATGGTCGGAGGCGTCGACGCGTGTCGCGACCACTCGTGGTCCTGCGCCGCCGGGAGTGTGCCGATCGGCGAGCTCGGCGGCGCGGGCGGCCCGCCGGCCGTCGATGTCGGCCACGACGATCTGCTCGAACACCGGCCGGCGTGCTGCGATCGAGGCGAAGGCGGCGCCGACACCCCCGGCTCCGACCACCAGCACTCGCATGCGCCGAGGTTAGCCGTCGGCCCGGGCGGGCCGTCGATCGGCAGAGGACGCAGGGTGGCTAGAGGGCGAAGGCGCGGCGCTCCGCGCCCACGCAGACCAGGCTCGAGATGCGTCGGGCGAGATAGCCGCTGAAGTGGCCCCGGTAGCGGAGCTGCAGCTCGGGGAGCATCCAGTCGTTGCCCGTCACCTTGCCCCGGCACGACGCGGTGCCACACGCGCACTCGAACTCGTCGTAGTCGCTGCCGTCGCTCATGGCGTAGTCGTAGGTGATCTCCTCGCCCGGAGCGAGGTCGCGCAGCGCGACGAGGGTGACGTCACCGGCCATGCCGCAGCTCGGTTCGCAGCTGTGGTTGATGAAGTCGGCGGGGTCCGGCTCGGCGGCACCGGCGAGGAACAGCTCGTCCGCGATCTGGATCGAGCGACGCATGCGCTCGGCGGGGAGCGAGTCGAACTGAGAACGGTGGAGGCACTCGCCGCCGAAGGCAGCGACCACCTCGCCTGCGCGGATGGGCTCCACGACGACCGAGCCTGCGCCGCGGCGGTCGGTGGCGACCGTGCGCGCCTTCGGGGTCAGGAAGCTCTGTGGCATGTGACCAGCATGCACGCGCTCGCGCGCGGCCGTCTACTCCCTGATGGGTCAGCCGACCTGATCGGTGCGTCAGTCAACCTGGCTGGTCGATCAGGCACCATCGGCATGCTCCCGACGGTCGGGGAAGACCGGCGTCGCCGGTGTTGGCTACGGTCTGGCAGCAGCCGGAGGCACCGGCCGTGACCGTGGGGGTGTGTGATGACGTCGACGACGGACTGGAACCTGGCCGACATCTACGAAGGGGTCGCGAGCCGGGTGCCGGAGCGGCCCTGCCAGATCCAGGGCGATCGTGTGATCACGTGGGCGGAGTTCGACCGTCGAGCCAACGCCTTGGCGTCCGACTTCCTCGCAGTGGGGCTGGGCCAGGGCTCGAAGGTCGCCTGCTACCTCTACAACTGCCCCGAGTACATGGAGACGATGACGGCGGCGTTCAAGGTGTCGATGGCGCCGGTGAACACCAACTACCGCTACGGCCCGGACGAGATCATCTACCTGTTCGACAACGCCGACGCGGAGGCGGTGGTGTTCCACGCCGTGTTCACCGACCTCGTGGACCAGGTCCGCGACCGTCTCGGCAAGGTGCGCCGCTGGTACGTCGTCGCCGACGAGTCGGGCAACGCCCCCGACTGGGCGACCCCCTACGAGGACGTGGTGGCTGCCGGAGCCGAGCGGCCGGATGTGCCCTGGGCGCGCAGCGGTGACGACCTGCTGCTGCTCTACACCGGCGGCACGACCGGCATGCCGAAGGGCGTCATGTGGCGCCAGGACGACCTCTACAACGTCCTCGGCGCGGGTGGCAACGCGGTCCTGGGCGTCCCCCCTGCGGCGGACCTCGCCGAGCTCATCGCCCGGGTCGGCCCGGAGGTGCCCGGAGCCGTCATGCTCACCGCCTGCCCGCTGATGCACGGCACCGGCCAGTTCTCGGCGATCAATGCCATGGCCGCCGGTGGGACGATCGTGACGCTCGCCAACCGGAAGTTCAGCGTCGAGGAGCTCTTCGAGACGGTGGAACGGCGTCGGGTGACGAACCTGATCATCGTCGGCCAGGCCTTCGCGGGGCCGATGCTCGACCTGCTCGAGGCCGACCCGGGCCGCTACGACACGGGCAGCCTGATGCTCGTGGTCTCCTCCGGGGTGATGTGGAGTCGCGAGAACAAGGCGGGCCTGTTGCGGCACATCCCGCAGGTGCTGTTGTTCGACTCGTTCGGCTCGTCCGAGGCGGTCGGCATGGGTGGCTCGGTGTCGGCCGCCGGGGCTGCCGAGGAGACCGCCAAGTTCGCGCTGGGCGTCAACTGCGCAGTGTTCACACCCGAGGGCGAACGGGTGCAGCCCGGCTCCGGAGAGCAGGGCCTCGTCGCAGTGGGCGGCTTCATCCCCCTCGGGTACTACAAGGACGAGGTCAAGACGGCGTCGACGTTCCGCACGTTCGAGGGGCGCCGCTGGAGCGTGCCGGGCGACTGGGCCGAGGTGAACGCCGACGGCACCCTGAAGCTGCTCGGCCGGGGTTCGGTGTGCATCAACACCGGTGGCGAGAAGGTGTTCCCCGAGGAGGTCGAAGAGGCGCTCAAGACGCATCCCGGTGTGCGCGACGCCGTCGCGGTCGGCCTGCCGGACCCTCGGTTCGGCGAGACGATCTGTGCAGTGGTCGAGGCCGAACCGGGCGTCGGGGAGCCGACGCTCGAGGTGCTCTCCGAACATGTGCGTCAGCACCTGGCCGCGTACAAGGCGCCGCGCCAGCTCGTCGTGGTCGACACCATCGGCAGGGCGCCGAACGGCAAGGTCGACTACAAGCGCCTCAAGGGGCTCGCGATCGACCGGATCGGCGCTGAGGCGGCGGGGACCGACGGATGAGCGCCGCTGCGCGCCTGCGCGCTCGACTCGCGGCGGGCGAGAGCGTGCTCATGCCAGGTGTGTGGGACGCCCTCAGCGCTCGACTGGCTGATGCGGCGGGCATGTCGACGGTGTTCCTGTCCGGCTACTGCGTGAGCGGCACGTTGCTCGGCGTGCCCGACTTCGGCCTGCTCACCCAGACCGAGATGGCCGAGGTCGCCCGTCGGGTGTGCACAGCTGTGCCGGGGGTGTCGGTGGTCGTCGACGCCGACACGGGGTACGGCAACCCGGTCAACACGCGTCGCACGGTCGAGCTGTGGGAGCAGGCGGGCGCCGCAGGGATGTTCCTCGAGGACCAGGTGTGGCCGAAGCGCTGCGGGCACATGGCCGGCAAGCAGGTGATCGAGCGGGAGGATTGGCTCGTCAAGTTGCGCGCCGCGTGCGACCACCGCACGGAGCTCCATGTGACGGCACGCACCGATGCTCGAGCCGCGGTCGGGCTCGACGAGGCCCTCGAGCGCGCGCGCATGGCGCGCGACCTCGGGGTGGACGCCGTGTTCGTGGAAGCCCCCGAGTCGATCGCCGAGCTCGAGGCCGTGGCGGCAGCGCTCCCGGACGTCACCTTGGTGGCGAACATGGTCGAGACCGGACGCACGCCACTGCTCACCCCGGCCGAGCTCGCCGACCTCGGGTTCGTGCTCATCGTCTCGCCGCTGTCGTTGCTGTTCACGGCGGTCCGCGCCATGCAGTCGTCGCTCGAGACGCTCCGCTCCGAAGGCAGCCTGCGCGGCCACCTCGACCGTCTGGTCGACTTCGAGGAGTTCGGCCGCATCGTCGGCCTGCCCGAGATGTTCGATATCGAGCAGCGGTATCGCTGAGCGCTGGTAGGCTCACCGACGCATTACGAGCGGCCTTCGGGCCCGGCAACCTGGGTCACGCCCCAAGGTGCCACCGGCTCCCTCACGGAGACGGGATGTGGTCGAGCGATCGACAACCAAGGCGTCTCGTGCTGCGCAGGTGGATCGGACGAGGCGAGTGCGAGAAGGAGTGACAGTGGGGGAGGTGCTACCCGTGACCGGCGCATGGCGTCCCGGTGACCATCCGGGCCAGCGCCGCTTCTTCACGTTCCCGTCCGACCGACCGTTCGCGCTCGACGGCGGTGTCACCTTGCGCGACGTGACGGTCGCCTACGAGACGTGGGGGCGGCTCGACGAGCGCGCGTCCAACGCAGTCCTGCTGTGCCACGCCTGGACCGGTGACAGCCACGCCATCGGCGAGTCCGGCAACGGGCACCCCACGCCTGGTTGGTGGGAGGGGGTGATCGGGCCCGGTCGGCCGATCGACACGGACCGGTGGTTCGTGGTCTGCGCCAACGTGCTCGGCGGCTGCCAGGGGTCGACCGGTCCCGCCTCCCCGCACCCCGACGACGGGCGCCCCTATGGCAGCCGCTTCCCGGTGGTGACCATCCGCGACATGGTGCGCGCCCAAGCCCGTCTGGCCAACCACCTCGGTGTGGAGGTCTGGCACGCTGTGGTCGGCGGGTCGATGGGCGGGATGCAGGTCCTCGAGGGGGCCATCACCTTCCCGCAGCGGGTGCGGTCGATCGTTCCGATCGCCACCTGCGCGCAGGCGTCGGCGCAGCAGATCGCGTGGGGTGCGATCGGTCGGCGAGCGGTGCGCCTCGACCCGAACTGGCGCGGTGGCGACTACTACGACGCGCCGCCCGGCGGAGGCCCCACCGGTGGGCTGGCCGTCGCGCGGATGGTCGCGCAGGTGACGTTCCGGAGCGACAACGTCTTCACGGCGAAGTTCGGGCGGGAGCTCGCCGACGGCAATGAGCTGTCGAGCACCGTCGACCTCTGGCAGCGCTTCGAGGTGGAGCGATACCTCGACTACCACGGCGAGAAGTTGGTCCGTCGGTTCGATGCGAACAGCTATCTCGTCATCGGCAAGGCGATGGACCTCCATGACGTGGGCCGCGGCCGTGGCGGCCTTGCGGCGGCGATGGCCCGGGTGCGGGTGCCGGCGTTGGTGGTGGGCATCTGGAGCGACATCTTGTATCCCTCGTACCAGCAGCGCGAGATCCGCGACCTGCTCGTGTCGAGCCCGTCGGCGGAGTACCTCGAGCTCGACTCGCCGCACGGCCACGACGCGTTCTTGATCGAGCTCGATCAGATCGGCCCGCCGATCGGGAGCTTCCTCGACCGCGTCGCCGGGTGAGCCGGGCGACGGGCCCACGCTCAGCGTTCGGCGAGCCGTTCCTGCAGGATCGGCACGGCCCGGCTGTTGGCCGGCAGCTTGAGGGTGAGCAGTGCTGCCGAGCCGGTCTCGTCGTGGCCGCGCAACAAGAACACGGCCTTGCGAGCCCGCTTCGCGGGTGATGGTGCCTGTTGCGTGAGCGTCCAGAAGGTGGTGGTGCGACGCAGGAACCGCTTCTGGTCGATCTGCAGCGGCCCCGCTCGGGTGATGATCACCCGGGTCTCCCGCCATCGTCCCCGTGGCGTGCCGTCGGTGCCGAGGAGTTGGCCCATGCAGAGCATCCTGCGGCCGTCCTTCGACACCCAGTGCGGCTCGATCTTGAACGCCACCCAGGCGAGGCCGACGCAGACGGCGATCGACAGGATCAGCCAGACGTACTCCACATGACAAGCATGCCCGATCGCCGGGCGTCGCGCAGCGCAGGGTGATCACCAGCCGGCGGATCAGCGCGCGTGTCGTCGGCTGCGCGAAACTGCTGCGGTGACAGTGGTGCCACACTCCCGGGTGCTCACCGCCGTGATCGCTGCAGACCTGTCGGACAGTGCGGCCGACCGGCGCATCTATCTCGCCGCGGCCGGCCTCGTGCTGCTCGGGGTGCTCATGGCGATCGCCACGGCCTGGTGGTGGCACGCCACCCGCCCGGACGATCCTGCGCTCGGTCCGCTCGAGGTGATGAGCCGCAAGCGGTGGCAGGCGGCCGACGATGCCGAACGAGGGCGGATGCTCGCCGAGGTACGACCGAGTGCTGTCGGGCGCACCGCTGCCAGCACCGCGGTCGAGGAGGCGCAGGGGCCGCCATCGGCCGAGGTCGACCTCCGCCAGGCGGCGGCCGCACCGCTGCCGGCCATCGACGACCTTCTGCCCGATGACGACCCGGTCGAAGGCGCCCCCGACCCCGGTCGGTGAGCCAGCGGAGGGTCGCGGGCGATACGGTGCAAGCATGGCTGACTCACTCGACATCGACGCCATGCTCACCAGGTACCGGGAACGGGCCGCAGCGGTGCGCAAGCGCCCGCTCCCCCCGGTCGCCGGTGAGGAACGGCGGGCCTTCATCGAACAGGCCAATCGCGACTTCATGGACTTCGCCATCATCGGTGACGCAGCGGCGACCATCGAAGACGGCATCTTGGTGCTGCGGGTCGACCTGCGACCGCCCGACCAGCGTGGGTGACCACGCCATCGTGATGGTAGTTGCGTGATCGCGATGGGGTGATCGGCTGTCCGGTTGGCCGGTCCTGCTGCTAGATTCGTGACCGCTTCGCGGACGTGGCTCAGTTGGTAGAGCATCACCTTGCCAAGGTGAGGGTCGCGGGT
>DAINND010000186.1:0-6332 GCA_036736065.1 Ilumatobacteraceae bacterium | reverse complement strand
CGAGGCGCAGGGCGACCAGCGAGATCACCACCAGCACCGCTGCGTGCGCCACCACCGACCAGGTCCACACGCCGGCGTTCGCCGCACGGACGAGCACCACGCCGTGGTAGAGCGGCGAGAGGTTGACCAACCAGCTCCAGCCCCCGTAGGCGGCCACCGGGAAGAACGTCGCCGAGAACAGCAGCATCGGCATCATCAACGTGTTGACGATCTCCATGTCGGACCAGCCGCGCATGTAGGTGGTGCCGAGGAACCCGAGCCCGGCGAAGGTGAGCCCGATCAGCGCGCTCACCGGCTGCGCGGCGTGGCACCAGCACGACTCGGGCAGGCCGAGCGCGGCCATGACGGCCAGGAACCCGATCGCGTAGATCTGGCCGCGCAGCAACGCCCAGGTGATCTCCCCCACCGCCACGTCGACGGGCCGCATCGGGGTGGCCAGCGCAGCGTCGTAGATGCGCGCGTAGCGCAGACGGTGCAAGACGTTGCCCGTCGAGTCGAAGACCGCGCCGTTCATCGCCGATGCAGCCATCAGGGCGGGAGCGACGAAGGCGTCGTACGGCACCTCACGGCCGCCGACGGACACGCCACCGACCAGCTCGCCCAGACCAGCACGCATCGACAGCAGGTAGAGCAGGGGCTCGAAGAAGCCGCTCACGATCAGCAGCCACTGACGGCGGTAGGCGAGCACGTGCCGCTCGACCATGCGCTGCGGCCGACGAGCCACGAGCTCCGGCGGGACGATCCTCAGCAGCACCGGTGGCACCTCACGGGCACAGCCTCGACGACAGGCGCCGAACCGCGACCACGCCCCCGACCACGGCCCACAGGGCGACGTACGCCAGGTGCCCGGCAGCCGCGAGCAGGTCGACATCGCCGGTCGTGAGGCCGCGGGCCACCACCACCCCGTGCCACAGCGGGGCCACCCTGGCCAGCCACTGCACCACGCCGGGAAGCTGGTCGAGCGGGTAGAACGCACCGCCGAACAGGAACAGCGGCACCAGCACGAAGCGCTGGAGCGCGGCGAACACCCCGTCGAGCTCGGCGCCGATCGACACCGCCATGATCGGCATGGCGAAGGCGACGCCGACCAGCGTGGCGACCAGCACGGCAGGGATCAGCCCCCAGCTGCGGGTGGTCGGGAACAGCGCCAGCGCCAGGGAGACCGCCGTGGCCGCGATCGCGGCGCGTGCGGCCATCCACACGGCGTGGCCACCGACGATGTCGCGCGCACCGAGGGGCGTCGCCGCGATGCCGTGGTAGAGCCGTTGCCACCGCAGTCCACCCATCACCGGCCACATGCTCTCGTCGGAGCACAGCGACATCGCGGTGGTGACGAGCAGACCTGGTGCCACGAACGCCACGTACGGCACCGCCCCGAGCACGTCACTCGACCCGGTGTTGCGGTCGACGAGCGCACCGACGCCGACCCCGAGGCCGAGTAGGTACAGCATCGGTTGAACGAACGAGGACATCACGTTCAGCCGCCAGAGACGGCGGAAGGCCACGAGGTTGCCCTCCATCACCCGGAGCGGTCCGGGGGTCGACATCGCCACGTCAGTCCACCAGCGAGCGCCCGGTGAGCATCAAGAACACGTCCTCCAGGCTCGAGCGGCGGACCAGCACGCTCTCGGCGTGCACGCCCCGACGGTGCACCTCGGCATGGGCGGCCTCGCCGTCGTCGACGTACACGAGCACACGGTCGGCGAGCACCTCGACCCGCCTCCCGATGCCTCCCAGCGCGTCGACCGCCGTCCCGGCATCGGGCCCGAGGCGGAGCTCGAGCACTTCGCGGGTCGAATGGGCACGGATCAGCTCCGACGGTGAGCCCTCGGCGACGATGCGGCCCTCGTCCATCACCACCAACCGGTCGCAGAGCTGCTCGGCCTCGTCCATGTAGTGGGTGGTGAGCACCTGGGTGACGCCCTGCTGCTTCAGCCGGTACAGCCGTTCCCACAGCACGTGCCGTGCCTGCGGGTCGAGCCCGGTGGTGGGCTCATCGAGCAGCAGCAGCTCGGGCTCGTTGATCAGCGCTCTGGCGATCGACAGGCGGCGCTTCATGCCGCCACTCAGCTGCTCGACCACGCTGTCGGCTCGATCGGTGAGGCGGGCGAACTCGAGCAGCTCGGTGGTCCGTCGCCGGCACTCCGCCCGCGACAGGTCGAAGTACCGGCCATAGACGAACAGGTTCTCGCGCACACTGAGCTCGGTGTCGAGCGTGTCGAGCTGCGGCACCACACCGAGCCGGGCGCGTATCGCCGGGCCCGCCACGGCGGGGTCGAGACCGAAGATCCGCAGCACCCCGCCCGACACCGGCGAGACGCAGGCGATCATCCGCATCGTGCTGCTCTTGCCGGCCCCGTTGGGGCCGAGGAAGCCGAACACCTCACCGCGCTGCACCTCGACGTCGATGCCGCGGACGGCCTCGAAGGTGCCGAACCGCTTGGTGAGCCCCTGCGCCAGGATCAGCGGGGCGCTCACGTCAGGTCCGAGCGATCTCACGCTCTTCGTAGGTCTCGATGATGTCGCCCGGCTTCAAGTCCTGGAAGTCGGTGAGGCCGATGCCGCACTCGAAGCCCTCGCGGACCTCGCGGACGTCGTCCTTGAAACGGCGCAGCGACTGGATCGCACCCTTCCAGATGATGACGCCCTCGCGCAGGAAGCGCACCTTCGAACCTCGCGTGATCGTGCCGTTGAGCACCATGCACCCGGCGATCGCGCCGATCTTCGGCACACGGAAGATCTCGCGCACCTCGGCATCGCCGGTGACGACCTCTTCGTACTCCGGCGCGAGCAGACCGACCATCGCCCGTTCGATGTCCTCGATCAGCTTGTAGATGATCTCGTAGGTGCGGATCTCGACGCTCTCGGCGTCGGCGAGGTCGCGAGCCTTGCGATCCGGTCGGACGTTGAAGCCGATCAGCGTCGCGTTCGTCGTCGAGGCGAGGGTGATGTCGTTCTCGGTGATCCCGCCGACGGCACGGTGGACGAAGGCCAGCTTCACCGTCTCGCGCTCGAGACGGCGCAGGCTCTCGGGGACGGCCTCGAGTGAGCCCTGGACGTCGGCCTTGAGCACCAGGTTGAGCGTGGCGACCTCGCCGCGCTGGATCTGGCTGAAGATGTCCTCGAGCTTCACGCCACGCTGCACCCGGGCGTCGCCGCGCTGGTTGGTGAGCCGCTGACGCTGCTCGCGGGCCTCACCCACGGTGCGGGCGGTCTTCTCGTCCGGCGCGGCGCGGAACTCGTCGCCGGCGTTGGGCACCGACGACAGACCGAGCACCTGCACGGGGGTGCTGGGGCCTGCCTGCTTCACCTGCTTACCCGTGTCGTCGATCATCGCCCGGACGCGACCCCAGGCCGCGCCGGCCACGATCGGGTCGCCGACCTTGAGCGTGCCCTTGTCGACCAGGATGGTCGCCACCGGGCCGCGCCCGGTGTCGAGGTTGGCCTCGAGGACGATGCCCTTCGCACGACCCGTCGGGTTGGCGGTGAGCTCCTCGAGCTCGGCGACCGTGGCGAGCTGCTCGAGCAGGTCGTCGACGCCGAGGCCCTGCTGGGCGGCCATCTCGACCACGATCGTGTCGCCACCCCAGCTCTCGGGGACCAGGCCCTGCTCGGAGAGCTGGGCCATCACCCGCTGCGGGTCGGCGTTGTCCTTGTCGATCTTGTTGAGCGCCACCACGATCGGCACCTCGGCCGCCTTGGCGTGGTTGATGGCCTCGATCGTCTGGGGCATCACGCCGTCGTCGGCCGCGACCATGAGCACGACGATGTCGGTCACCTGCGCACCACGGGCGCGCATCTTGGTGAACGCCTCGTGGCCCGGGGTGTCGAGGAAGGTGATCTCGCTCTCACCGACCGGCACCTTGTAGGCACCGATGTGCTGGGTGATGCCACCCGCCTCACCCGCCACGACGTTGGCGTTGCGGATGCGGTCGAGCAACGTGGTCTTTCCGTGGTCGACGTGGCCCATGACGGTGATCACCGGGGCGCGGGGCACCTGCAGCTCTTCGTCCTCGTCGTCGGAGTCGTCGAACATCGCCTGGAGCTCGAGCTCCTCCTGCTGACCGGGCTCGACGAGCAGCAGGTCGGCGCCGATCTCGAGCGCGTAGAGCTCCATCTGCTCGTCGGAGAGCGTCATCGTCGCCGTGACCATCTCACCGTTCGACATGAGGAAGCGGATGACGTCTGCCGCCGTGCGGTTCAGCTTGGGCGCGAACTCGAGCGCAGAGACACCACGCTCGATGACGACGGTGCCTTCGGGGACGGGCGCCGAGCTCGGGGTGTAGGACCCACCGAGCTGTGGGCCCTGCGCCTCGAAGTCGCGGCGCCGCCGGGCGCGGCTCTTCTTGCGCGGGGCGCGGCGCGGGCCACGCGGGCGCGCCCCACCCGGGCGGGCGCCGGCTGGCGCTCCCGGGCCGCCGGGCCCGCGGCCGCCACCGGGACCACCAGGGCCGCCAGGACCGCCGGGACGTGGGCCGAAGCCGCCGGGACGCGGGCCACCGGGACGCGGGCCACCGGGGCCACCAGGACGCGGGCCACCAGGGCCGCCGGGACGCGGGCCACCGGGGCCACCAGGACGTGGCGTGTAGCCGGTGCCACCGGGACGACCTCCCGGAGCGGACGGGCGCGCAGAGCCCGGCGGAGGCGGGATCGGACGACCGCTCGCCGACATCGGGCGCGCGCCCCGAGGCGGCGGGATGGGGCGACCAGATGGTGAGACGGGACGCGCAGGCGCACCGGGTCCACCGGGACCGGCGGGACCGGCGTGACCACCAGGACCACCAGGACCACCGGCGGGCCGAGGCGGCGGGCCAGCGGGGCGCGGGCCGGCGGGCGGGGCGCTCGGGCGGGCCGTCGGCGGCGGGCCCGCAGGTCGGGGGGCCGTCGGCGGCAGCGGACGGGCGGCGCCCACCGGCGGACGACCGGCGTCACCGGGCGCAGGTCGCGTGCTCACGATGCGCCGCGGCGCGTCACCGGCGGACGGGGGCGGGGGGGGTGCTGGGGGCGCAGGGGGCGCCTCGACCTGCGCAGCAGGCTGCTCCGTCGGCGCGGGCTGCTCGACCACCTTCGGAGCCTCGACCGCCGGGGCGGGCTTCATGACGACCGCTGGCGCCTCGACGCCCGGCGCCTCGGCCTCCGTCTCGGGCTCCGAAGCTTCGGCCGCCTTCTTCGCCGGAGCCTTCTTGGCCGGAGCCTTCTTCGCAGGCTTGGCCTCTTCGGGCTGCTCGGGCCGCGTCAGACCGTCGCGCTCGGCGCGACGACGGAGCCGGTCGGCCTGTGCTTCGATGATCGACGACGACTGGCTCTTGGCCTCGACGCCCATCGTGTTGCACAGGGTCAGCAACTCCGTGTTGGTCATCCCGAGCTCTTTGGCGAGCTCGTGCACGCGGATCTTCTTGGTGGGCAAACTCATTCAGCCTTTCGTCGGCGACGGCGCTCCGGCCCGATGTCCGGCGGCTCGCGATTGTCTCATGTCTTCCGGGGTGGTGACCAGTGTGCCCACCAGCGCCTCGAGGGCTGCAGGGTCGACCGGCCGACGCCACGCCCGGGCGAACCCGCCCCGGCGCGCGGCTCGCGACGCGCACGCCGCAGCGCCCACACACGCCACCCGCCCCGGCGCGGTCCGACTGGTGCGCGCCGCGCCGTCGGCGGTCACGACGCATCGCCACAGCTCGCGCTGCGGGCGCGTCGAACGGCACCCGATGCAGGTGCGCTGCGGTTCGCGGGGCACGGGGTCAGGCGTCGTTTCCGTCGCCACCCTCCACGTCCGGGGACGGCGCTGCCGCCGTCGCGTCTGGCCCGGGCAGGCCGCTCCATTCGGCGGCGCTGACGACCGAGCCGTCGGCGGCGCGGAACTCCATCACGCCAGCCTCGTTCTCGACCCACTCGCCTTCTTCGTACTCGGTGTCGTCGGGGCCGTGGTCGACCTGCGTCTCACCGCGGATGTCGATCCGCAGCCCGACGAGCCGAGCGGCGAGCCGAGCGTTCTGGCCTTCCTTGCCGATGGCCAGGCTGAGCTGGTTGTCGGGCACGATCACCTCGGCCTGGGTCCCGTCGGCGCTGATGATCACTTCTTTGACCTTCGCCGGCGACAGCGCCTTGGCGACGAAGTCGGGGATGTCCTCGCTGAAGGGCACGATGTCGATCTTCTCGCCGCGCAGCTCGTTGACGACCATGCGCACCCGGCCGCCACGGGCGCCCACGCAGGCGCCGACCGGGTCGACGTTGTGGTCGTTGCTCCACACGGCGATCTTGGTGCGGTGCCCTGGCTCGCGGGCGCAGGCCTTGATCTCGACGATGCCGTCGGCGATCTCGGGCACCTCGAGCTCGAA
>DAINND010000185.1:0-6342 GCA_036736065.1 Ilumatobacteraceae bacterium | reverse complement strand
GTCCCGACCGAGCTCAAGGGCTTCGACAACACCTCGATGATCGACCGGGCCACGCGCGGCTTCGTGCGCCTGCGCCACCGCCTGCCGATCCCCCGCCGCTGGCTCTGAGCGTCCTTCCGCGATTCGCGAACGATTCGCGAACGATTCGCGAACGATTTGCGAGCCTCCGGGAGGCCCGGCGTCCGGATCGGGTTCTCTGGCGGGTGCGCCCCCCGGCTGCAGCGTGCGCCACATGTCGCACGAACAGACGTCGGGGGCGACCGACCCCGCGGTCGGACACACGTACCATTCCCAGATCCGATCGGAAGGATTCCCGCGATGCAGCCACTCTCCAGGCGTTCCCTCTTCTCGCTCGCGGCCGCAGCCGGCGGTGCCGCGCTGCTGGCCGCCTGCGGCGACGACTCCGAGGGATCGAGCGGTCCCGCCGGCACGTCGGCCGGGACCTCGCCCGGCACGTCCGCACCCGTGGTGACCGGCACGCTCAACCTGCTGAACTTCGCCGGCTGGGCCGGACCCACCACCTACGCCGACTTCGCTGCCCGCTACCCGGGTGCCACCGTCAACGAGATCCCGTGGGTGTCCAACGACGACACCATCGCGAAGGCCAAGGACCGTGCGGGCGACATCGACGTCGTGCTCGTCGACGGCAGCACGTTCCCACGACTCACGGCGCTCGGCGTGCTGGCCGAGCTGGGCGACCTGCCGAGCATGCGATTCGTGGACGACGGGTACAAGGGCAACAGCTGGGACCCGGAGAACCGCTTCTTCGCTCCCACCGATCACGGCCGGACCGGCATCGTGTACCGCAAGGACCTGGTGTCGACGCCGCCGACGTCGTGGGCCGACTTCTTCGCGATGGCCCCGGAGTACTCGGGCAAGGTCGCCATGCTCGACTATCAGGGCAGCGTGATGGACAACGTGCTCGTGATGCTCGGCAGGCCGATCGGCTCGACCGAGCAGGCCGATCTCGATGCCGTGCTCGAGGTGCTCACCACGGTGAAGCCGCACCTGCTCGCGCTCAGCACCGAGGTCGGCGCCGCCGTGGCCGCCGGTGACGCGGTGATGGCGATATGTGACGCGTACGACGCGCAGCTCGCCCTCACGAGCAATCCCGACGTCGCCTTCGTCGACCCGAGCGAGGGACAGGTCGGGTACCTCGAGGGGTTCGCCGTGCTCGACGGGCCGCGCAACGACCTCGGCCGGGCCTTCATCGACTTCTTCCTCGAGCAGCAGAGCTATGCCGCGTTCATCAACAACGTGGCGTCGCCGTACGTGCAGCCGGACAACCCGGGCATCGACGACGTCCTGAAGAACTCGCCCGTGATCAACCCGGCTCCGGAGGTGGTGGCCAAGGTCGGCTACCACCTGTTCCTCGGGGCCGGACAGGCGGCGTGGGACGCCACGTGGGACGCGTTCAAGGCGGCGTGAGCCGCCGGCGTCGTCCACGCCCCTACCGACTCCGACTGGGTCCGCTCGCGGCGCCCGACTGGGCGCGGATGGCGGCTGTGTGCCTCGTGCCGATCGCGTTCATGGTGGTCCGGTCCTTCGGCCGGGTCGCCCCGGTCACCCTGGACGTCCGTGTCGACGGCACCCTCGACAGCTACCGCACGCTGTTCTCCGACGCCTACCGACCGGTCCTGCTGCGATCGATGCTGCTCTCCGCGTCGACGGTCGGCCTGTGCCTCCTGATCGGCGTGCCTGCCGCGCTCGCGATGAGCCGGCTCGGTCCGCGGGCGCGCACGGTGGCGCTGGTGGCGGTGATGCTCCCGTCGTTCGTGAGCTTCAGCGTGCGGATCTTCGCCTGGCAGGGCGTGCTCGCCACCGGTGGGCCCGTCGAGTGGGCGACGGGATGGCAGCTGTTGTACCGACCCCCTGCGGTGCTGATCGGGATGATCACCGCCTACGTGCCGCTGTTCGTGCTGCCGGCCTACAGCGCGCTGAGCCGTGTGCCGCGCGAGGTGCTGGAGGCGGCCGGCGATCTGTACGCATCGCCACGCCGACAGCTGCTGACCATCACGCTTCCGCTCGCGATGCCCGGGATCGTCACCGGCGCCGTGTTGGTGGGCGTGCTCTCGATCGGTGAGTTCATCGTCCCGGCGGTGCTCGGCGGTGGCAAGGTCCTGCTCCTCGGCAACATCCTCGCCGAGCGTGGAGCCGGTCGTGACCAACCGCTCGGCGGAGCGATCACCGTCACGATGCTCGCGACGTTCGTGCTCGCCGCGGGAGCGGTGACCCTCGTACGCCGCCGTCACGGGCCGCACGGGGGCGGCGTCGCATGAGCGGACCCGTGCCGGGTGATCCGAGTGTCGCGTCCGCGACGTCCGGCAGCACGCGCCCGAATCGCCGACGTGGCCGTCGCCGGTCGGGGATGCCGTCCGGGATCGTGCTCGCCGGCCTGGTGGTCGTGCTGTACGCACCGCTGCTGTTCCTCGTCGTGGCGAGCGTGAACCGCAACCCGGCATCCACCGGATGGCAGGGCTTCACGTTCGACTGGTACCGGGCGGCGTGGCGAGACCAGTCGCTTCGGGACGCGGTGTCCGTCAGCGTCCAGTTGGCTCTCGCCGCTGCGGCGCTGGCCACCGTGGTCGGGACGGCAGCGGCGATCGCGGCGCGCCGCAGCCGGGTGCTGCAACGATTGAACCTCGCGTTCGCGACGGCCCGGGTGGGGACCCCCGAGATCGTCCTCGCCACGGGCCTCGGCGCGCTGTTGCCGGCGATCGGGATCGACTTCGGTCGGACACCGATGCTCGTGGCCCATGTCGCGTATCTGTCCGCCTACGTGACGCTCGTGGTGGGTGCGCGTGCTGCAGGGAGCTCGGCGGCGATGGAGGAGTCCGCGCTCGACCTCGGTGCTCGACCCTGGCGCGTGGTGTTCGACGTGATCCTTCCGGATCTGCGACCTGCGATCGCCTCTGCAGCGCTGCTCGCGCTCGCGTTCTCCTTCGACGACGTCGCGCTGTCGCTCGCGTTGCGAGGCCCGGATGACACCACGGTGCCGCTGTACATCTTCTCGGCGGTGCAGCGGCGCGTCACACCCTCGATCCATGCGATCGGTGCCGTGGTGATCGCGATCGGGATCGTCGTGTTCGTCGGCGCCTGGTTGGTCAACCGGGCGATCACCGGTCATGCGCCGAGCAGCGGGATCACCGCGACGGACCGTCAGGCTCGACCGTAGAAGCCGATCCGTTCCGCGTCGGTGAAGCGGGTCCCCGGTGCGTCCGCCCAGGAGTAGACCGCGATCAGCCGGTCGACGTCGCCCTCGACCGGTTCGACGCGGTGCACGGTGTCGTGGCCGGCGAAGACGTTGAGGGTGCCGGGGTGGACGTCACGGCGCTGGACGTCCGGATCGTGACCTGACACGGTTCGGCCGAGTGCGTCGTGGTCGATCACGTCGACGGTGCGCAGACCCTGGCGGAACTCGAACCGTCCGCCCCGGTCTGGTCGCTGCAGCAGCAGGGTGGTGGTGAACGCAGCACGGTCGAAGTGCCACTGGAGGGCCTCGCCGTGCCGGTACGACATCACGTTGACCCTCGCGAGCGGATCGTCCATCAGGTGGAGCTCGGGCGCTCCGACCGCTGCGGCGACGAACGTCCGCAGCGGCGCCCACTCGTACACCGCGACGACGAGCGTGCTGGTCATGCGGTCGGCACACACGGTGCGGTTGGCCGTGCGCATCCGGGCCAGCGACGGATGGCTCGCGTCCACACCGTGGACGGCCCGGACCTCGTCGTCCGGCAGGAACCACACGTTGTGCTCGCGCGCGTGGAGGAACGACTCGCGCTCCACCAGCGGCCGCAGCTCCCGGACGGAGCGAGCGACGGCGTCGGGTCGCAGGAAGCCGACGAGATCGAACATCCCGTGTTCGGCGAACTCGCGGCGACAACGCTCCAGCAACTCGGTGTACGCGACCGTGCCGGGACGGTGCAGCGGGAATCGGCCGAGGTCGACGATCGACTCGATCGGTCCGGCGGATCCGGTGAGGTCGTCGTCGGCGGCGTCGGGGTGTGGCTCAGACATGGCGTCGCGGGATCTCGTGGTGGAGCACACGCTCGACGGCGAGCTCGCCGTGGTCGAAGCCGGCGAGGCGCCCCTCGAGCACGAACGTGTCCGCGGTGCAGCTCATCGTGAGGTCTGCCTCGACTCGGACGTCCCAGTCGTCACGGCGGTACGTCGCTCGACTGGTGACGGTGGCGCGGGCACTGAGTGGGTCGCCGTCCACGATCGAGTGGCTGCGCACACGGGTGAACGACTGCTCGGTGCCGATGTCGTCGAGCACGTAGTCGCCGTCGTCGCGCGACGCGACAACGTCGGTTCGACGTTCGTCGAGGTCGTACGTGGTCCAGCGTCGTTCGGGACCGGGACGCAACACGGTGACGCGCCCGGCGACGGCGTCCTGCGGCGGCGGGAAGTGGTCGTCGGGGAGACGGCGAGGGTCGTCGATCAGCGGGAGGTCGATCGCGCAGTCCGCGTCCTGGATCGACAGGGTGGCGAGGCTCGGCGACGGCCAGAGCATCGGCCACGAGGTGGTCGACACGGCCATGCGGAGCCGGTGGCCGGGGGGCACGGTGTGCGCGACCGGCGTGAGCGTGATGTGAGCATCGACGGGCACCCCGGGGTCGAGGGCGGTGGGGTGGGCATGGCTCTCGTGGTGGCACAGGTTGAGCGCGCCGTAGGCGATGCGCTCGGAGGTGCCGTCGGGATGGACGTCGCAGAGCCGCACCACCACCTGTGCCGCGGGGCGATCGGAGGCGACGCGGAGGTGCACGCTCGGTCGGCCGACGACGTGCAGTTCGCGGTCGAGCGCCTCGGAGTCGAAGCAGGCCGAGCCGGCGTCGTCGTGGCGTTGGTCGACCGGGAGCTCGGGGGCGATCTTCCCGAGCCCGTAGGCGCACCACTGACCGGCGCGCAGGCCCGTGGTGACGGGTGAGCGAACGATGGTGATCGCCGACGTGTCGCCGCGGACGATCGGGTCGTCGGCGCCGGGAGGGCGCAGGCGGCCGGCTCCGAGGAACCACCGGACCGGTTCGACGGGTCCGCCGGCCGGCCAGCGGTCGACGGCGATCCAGTGGCCGGGGTGGTGCGGGACGTGACCGACGGGTTCGATCGACGCTTCCAGCCAGAGGCGCAGATCGGGGTCGCGCTCGACGCCGGTGTCGACGTCGCGCAGCCACCGGTCCCACCACCGCACGGCCTCCTGCAGGAAGCCGATCGCCGGTCCGGGCACGCCGTCCTGAGGGTACTTGTGCCCCCAGGGTCCGACGATCCCCTTGCACGGGGTGGCCGTGGCACCGAGACCCTCGACCAGATCGAAGACGGTGCCGGTGTACCCGTCGGCCCAACCGCTCACGGCGAGCACCGGGACCTGGATCGCGGTGAGATCCTCGACGACGGAACCGTGCTCCCAGTACGCGTCGCGGTGCTGGTGCTCGAGCCACACCGCCGGGGGGAGGATTGCGTGCTCGATCCGATCGATCCACATCTCGCGCCAGCGCTCGCCGACGATCGCCGGGTCCGGCGGGAAGCCGTGCATCGCGAAGAAGTAGCCGCCCCACTCCAGGTTCTCCTCGTTGAGGCACCCGCCGGTGTAGTGGACGTCGCCGTGGTAGCGGTCGATGGTGCTGCACAGCGAGATGACGGCACGGAGCGCCGGGGGCCGGCGGGCCGCGATCTGCAGCCCGTTGAACCCGCCCCACGAGATGCCGATCATCCCGACCGCCCCGCTGCTCCACGGCTGCGCCGCGAGCCAGGCGATGACCTCGACGCCGTCGTCCTGCTCTCGCGGCGCGTACTCGTCCTCGACGTGGCCGTCGGAGTCCCCGGTTCCGGCGATGTCCACACGGACGCTGGCGTAGCCGTGGGCGGCGAACCAGCGGTGCATGTGCTCGTCGCCGAGGCGCGTGCCGTCGCGGCGCCGGTACGGGATGTACTCGAGCACGACGGGCACCGGACGATCGTGTGCCGATCTCGGAAGGAACAGCCGGGCCGCCAACCGGCGGCCGTCGGACAGGGGGATCCACGCGGTCTCGACCTCGTCGATCAGGTGTGCGACGTCGAGGTGTTCGATCTGGCCCGGCTCGATCTGGCCCGGCTCGATCTGGTCCGGTTCGATCTGGTCCGGTTCGATCTCGCCGTGGACGATGGTGCTGCGGGGCTGGGTCCGGCGGCCGCCGTCATCGTCCATCGATCCAGTCTCGCGCGCGCCGCCATCGTGCTCGACCTCGCCGTCGGCCGGCAGGCGGCGGCGATCCGTCCGCCGACCGGCGCCGACCCGAGGCCGATGCGGTGTTGCCCGCGCGCTGCTGATCGTTCGCCCAGTGTTCACCTCGACGTCACCCCGTGTCT
>DAINND010000184.1:0-6426 GCA_036736065.1 Ilumatobacteraceae bacterium | reverse complement strand
TCGACGGCGCCGCTGCGATCCTGATCGCCAACACCGAGGCCGCCGAGCGCCACGGTTGGGCCCCGCGGGCCCGCATCGTCGCGATCGCCAACATCGGCTACTACCCGACGCTCATGCTCAACGCACCGGTGCCCGCCGCCAAGAAGGTGCTCGCCAAGGCCGGCCTCACCACCGACGACATCGACATCTGGGAGATCAACGAGGCCTTCTCGGTGGTGGCCGAGAAGTTCATCCGCGACCTCGACCTCGACCGCGAGAAGGTGAACGTCAACGGTGGGGCGATGGCCCTCGGCCACCCGATCGCCGCCACCGGGGCGATGCTCATCGGCACTGCGCTCGACGAGCTCGAGCGCACCGGTGGCCGCTACGGGCTGGTCACGATGTGCGCAGCGGGCGGCATGGCCCCTGCGGTCATCATCGAGCGCGTCTGACGTCGGTCGGGTGACCCGACAGCGGGGTGAGGCGACCGGGCGCGAGTTCGTCGCGCTCGTCACCGTGCTGATGACCTCGGCCGCGCTGGCGATCGACCTGATGCTGCCGGCCTTCGCCGACGTGCGCGCCGAGTACGGCATGGCGCCGGGCTCGTCGCAGGTCGGCTTGATGATCACCGTGTTCTTCCTGGGCATGGCGATCGGGCCATGGGTCTTCGGCCCGGCGTCGGACCGCTTCGGTCGGCGGCCGTTGCTCTACGCAGGGCTGATCGTCTACGCGCTCGCCGGTGTCGCTGCGGCGCTGGCGCCGACATGGCCGATGCTGGTGGCCGCTCGCTTCCTGTGGGGCGTCGGCGCAGCAGCGCCGCGATCGCTCAGCGTGACGATGGTGCGCGACCGGTACTCCGGGGACGAGATGGCCAAGCAGATGGCGACGATCACGGCCGTGTTCCTGCTGGTCCCCATCGCTGCACCGACCGTCGGGGCAGCGCTGATCGCCGTGCTCCCCTGGCGAGCGGTGTTCCTGTTCCCGACCCTGGTGGCCGTCGTCGTGATGGTGTGGGCCCAGCGGCTGCCCGAGACCTTGGCCGACGAGCTGCGCCGCCCGTTCACCCTGCGGGCCGTGGGCGAGGCCGGCCGCGAGGTGCTGGCCCACCGTTCGACCGTGGGGCTGACACTGGCGATGACGTTCCTGTTCGGCTCGATGACCACCTACCTGGCCGGGTCGGAAGCGATCGTCGTCGACGTCTACGACCTGCGTCCGTGGTTCCCGCTCTACTTCGGCTCGGTCGCCGTGCTGCTGGCGATCAGCTCGCTCAACAACGCCCGCCTCGTCAGCCGGATCGGCGCCGAGCGGCTGGTGCGCCGCATGGCCCTGCTCGGCGTGGTGGCCACGAGCACGTTGCTGGCCATCTCTCTGGTCACTGGGGGCCGTCCTCCGTTCTGGGCCTTCTTCCTGGCGACGGCGGCGGTGATGCCGCTGGTGCAAGGGCTCGCACCGATCGCCAACTCGCTGGCGATGACCCCCGTGCCCCACGTGGCCGGCACCGCCTCGGCGCTGATCAGCACCGTCACCGTGGCCGGCGGGTCGGTGCTCGGCAGCATCGCCAACGGCGCCTACGACGGCACGACCACCCCGTTCTCGGTGGCGTTCGTGGTGTACGTGTCGTGCGCCGCCGCGCTGATCGTGCTCGTCGGCGTGCGAACATGCACCCCACGGGCTGCGGGCGCGGCCCGCGCGAAGGGGGCACCATGGACCTGACGGACCTGCAGCCGGCCGCAGCCGGCTTCGACCCGGACCGGCTCGAGCGGATCACTGCGCACCTGCACGACCGCTACGTCGCGCCGGGCAAGATCGCGGGGTGCCAGGTGGCCGTCGGCCGCCGCGGCCATGTCGCCTACCACCGCGCGCTCGGCCACAGCGACCGCGACCGCGGCGTGACGCTCGCCGACGACACGATCTTCCGCATCTACTCGATGACCAAGCCGCTCGTGTCGATCGCGCTGATGCAGCTGTTCGAGCGAGGCATGTTCCAGCTCGACGACCCCGTGGCCCGTGTGGTGCCGGCATGGCGCGACCACCGGGTGTGGGTGTCGGGCGGTGGCGACGACATGGTCACCGAGGCGGCCCACCGGCCGGTGAGCTTCCGCGACCTGCTCACCCACACCGCGGGGCTCACCTACGGCGGGGTGCTGCCCGGCATCGGTGTCCAGCACCCGATCGACGAGGTCTACCGGTCGCTGCGGATCCGCAGCGCCGGCGTGCCGATGAGCATGGCCGAGTTCATGGACCGGCTCGGGCAGGTGCCGCTGCGCTTCCAGCCCGGCACGGCCTACATGTACTCGCTGGCCACCGACGCCTGCGGCGCCCTCGTCGAGCTGATGAGCGGCCAGCCCCTGGCCGAGTACCTCGACGAGCACGTGCTCGGCCCGCTCGGCATGGTCGACACCTCGTTCCAGGTCACCCCGGACAAGGCGCACCGCTTCGCCGCCAACTACCAGCGCAACCCGGACAAGACCACCACCGTGCTCGACGACCCGACGACGAGCCCCTACCTGCGACCGCCGGCGTTCGTCTCCGGGGGTGGCGGCCTCACGGGCACGCTCGCCGACTACGCCCGGTTCTGCGAGGCGTTGCGCCGCGGCGGCGAGCTCGACGGGGCGCGGATCATCTCCCGGCGCACCCTCGAGCTGATGCGCCGCAACCACCTGCCCGGCGGCAAGGACCTGGCGAGCTGCGACGTCGCGCTGCTGACGCTCTACGGCAACGTCGGCGTCGGCTTCGGCCTCGGGTTCGCGTCGACCATCGACCAGGTCGCCACCGGCGCGCTGCCCCGTGGCGACTTCTACTGGGGCGGGGCGGCCTCGACGGTGTTCTGGGTCGACGACGTCGACGACCTCTGGGTGGTGTTCATGACCCAGCTGATGCCGAGCTTCACGTTCGACTTCCGCGGTCAGCTGCGCAGCCTGGTCTACAGCGCCATCGTCGACTGAGCGTCCCGGCGCGGCTGCGTCAGGCGCGTCGCTCGACGAACAGGTCGCGGATGAGCTTGAGCGACACGACGACGAGCAGGATCGCGAAGAGCACGTTCGACAGCCGATCGTCCATCGCCTGCGCGAACTCGGCGCCCACGACCGCCGAGACGATGCCGGCCACACCGACGATCGCAGCGAGCCGCAGATCCGCATTGCGATTGGCCCGGTTGCGCATCGTCCCGACGATCGCCGTGGGAACCACGACGGCCAGCGACGTGCCCTTGGCGATCACGGGCGAGATGCTCCACAGCACCACCAGCGCCGGCACCAGCACCACACCGCCACCCACGCCGAACAGCCCGGCGAGGACGCCGATCGCCACGCCGAGCAGCACGAGCAGCACGGCCGTCAGCGCCGTGAGCTGAGCGCGCCCGTCGGCCTCGAGCGGGATGAACAGGCGGATCGCGGTGAGCACGAGCAGCACGACGAAGCCGACGCCGACCACCTTGAGCGGCAGCACCTGCAGCAGGTAGGTGCCGAGCAGAGCGCCGCTCACTGCGCCGATGGTCACGAACAGCGCCACCCACCAGTCGACCGACCCGCTGAGGGTGTAGGACACCAGGCTCGCGACCGAGATGGGCAGCACGGCAGCGAGCGAGGTGCCGCTGGCCATCCGCTGGGGCAGATGGAGCAGCATCACCAGCGCCGGAACCAGCAGGATGCCGCCGCCCACGCCGAACAGCCCGGAGAGGAACCCGGCCGCGAGGCCGACCAACGTCGCCCGGACGAGCGAGGGCGAGCTCACCGGATGCCCACGAGGAACGGCTCGGCGATCCGCTGCGGCGCGCCGCTGAGCGCACCGAACAAGAACGCCCGGCGCGGCAGCCAGACAGCCCGCTTGCCGTCCTCGACCGCGTTCACCGCGGCCCGTGCCACGCGCTCGGGAGCGACGTTCGGCATCAGCTGGATCTTGCGGAACCGGGCGAAGGCCTTGACCGCCGGCGGGTAGCTGAGGTTGGCCAGCAGGTCGGTGGGCACCGGGCCGACCTCGAGGTTGGTGACGCCCACACCCGTGCCCTTCAGGTCCTGGCGCACGATGCGGGTGAAGTGGCTGAGGCCGGCCTTGGTCGACGAGTAGACGCTCATCCCGGCGAACCCGCCGTTGGCCGCCATCGACGACAGGTTGAGCACATGGCCCCGGCCCCGCTCGCGCATCCCGGGCAACACCAGGCGGGTGAGCTGGATCGGCACCTCGAGGTTGAGCCGGATCAGCTCGTGCACGTCCTGCTCGGTGGTGTCGAAGATGCTCTTGGTCGTCTCCATGCCGGCGTTGTTGATGAGCACGTCGACCGGGCCGCCGAGCTCCTCGGCACGGGCGACGAGGCCGTTCACCTGCTCGGTGTCGAACAGGTCGGCGGGCAGTGCGGCGCCGCCGAGCTGGCCGGCGAGCTCGGCGAGTGGGCCCTCGCTGCGCGCCACCAGCGTGACGCGCGCCCCGCGCCCGGCGAGCTCGCGGGCGATCGCCGCACCGATGCCGCGCGACGCACCGGTCACCACCACATGACGGTCTCTGATCTGCATGCCGCCAGTGTCGCGCAGCACCGTGACGTCCGATCACGCCGGACGGCAGGGCCGTCCGGCCCTCGACACTCGCAGTCGGTGCGGGCACTCTGAGCGACGTGTCGGTATCGGGCCCGGAGATCGTCGAGCTGCACGAGCAGGAGGCCATCGCCGTGCGCGGCGACGTGCCTCAGGGGGACCTGCCGGCGTTCTTCGACCGGGCCTTCCACACGGCCGCCGAGGCTGCCACGGACGCGGGCGTGGCGATCGTCGGCCCGCCGTTCGGCTACTACCCGCAGATGCCGGGAGCGACCGTCGTCGTCGAGGCCGGCTTCCCGGTGTCGGCGCGGGTGGCCGACACGTCCGGCGCGCACCGACTGGTGCTGCCCGGCGGACGGGCCGCGCAGGTCGTGCACGTCGGCTCGTTCGCCACGCTCGAGCGCACCTACACCGCCCTGCAGGCGTGGATGGCCGAGCGCGGCCTGACGCCCGGGCCCGTGGTGTGGGAGCGCTACCTGTCCGACCCGGCGACCGAGCCCGATCCTGCCACCTGGCGCACGTTGATCGTCTGGCCGATCGCCTGACGGTGAGGGGCGCGGAGCGACTGCCACCGCCCGGGCACAGCACCCAGCGGCGCTACGTTGCGACCATGAAGGTGGTCGTCATCGGGGGCGGGATCGGCGGATGCGCGCTGGCGCTCGCGCTGCACGCGGCCGGCGTCACCGACGTCGAGGTCTACGAGGCCGTCGACGAGGTGCGCGAGCTCGGCGTAGGCATCAACGTGCTGCCCCACGCGACCCGCGAGCTGGCCGAGCTCGGTGTGGCCGACCGCGTGGCCGAGCTGGCCGTGGCGCCGACGGAGCTGAGCTACCACAACCGCTTCGGCCAGCTGATCTGGCGCGAGCCGCGCGGCCTGGCCGCCGGCTACCACTGGCCGCAGCTGTCGGTGCACCGCGGCGCGCTGCTGGGCGTGCTGCACCAAGCGGCCGTCGAGCGGCTCGGCGACGGGCGGTTCCACGTCGGCCGGCGCATCACCGCGGGCGACCTCGACCAGCTCGACGGCGACGTGGTGGTGGCCTGCGACGGGGTGCACTCGGCGCTGCGCACGCTGGTCGCCCCCGACGAAGGCCCGCCGCTGTGGAACGGGGTGACGATGTGGCGCAGCACCACCGTGGCCGAGCCGTTCCTCGGTGGTCGGCGGATGGTGATGGCCGGTGTGCTCGCCCACCGGATGGTGATCTACCCGATCCGCGACCTGCCCGATGGTCGCCAGCTCGTGAACTGGGTGGCCGAGGCGCGCACCGCCGACGGCCGGCCGATGCCGCGGCAGGACTGGACCTCCGCCGTCGACGTGGCCGAGCCTCTCGGTTGGTTCGACGGCTTCCGCTTCGACTGGCTCGACGTGCCGGCGCTCATCGCCGGGGCCGACGAGATCCTCTGCTACCCGATGGTCGACCGCGACCCGCTGCCCACCTGGCGCCACGGGCGGATGCCCCTGCTCGGCGACGCCGCCCATCCGATGTACCCGGTGGGGAGCAACGGCGCCTCGCAGGCGATCATCGACGCCCGGGTGCTGGCCCGTGAGCTGCGTCTGCACGCCGACGTCGACGCCGCCCTCACCGCCTACGAGGCACAGCGGCTACCCGCGACCGCAGCCGTCGTGCTCGCCAACCGCCAGGCCGGGCCGGAACGGTCGATGGAGATCGTCGCCGAGCGTGCGCCGGACGGGTTCGACCGCCTCGAGGACGTCATCTCCCACGACGAGCTGGTGGCCATCTCCGACGCCTACAAGCGCACCGCCGGCTTCGACCCGAGTGTGTTGAACGAGCGCCCATCGCTGTCGGTGCCACACACCTGAGCACGCCGGTACCCTCGGCTCCATGGAGGCCGAGGTGAGCGAAGCGACGACACCGGTCCAGCGGCTCGAGGGCGTGAACAACGCCGGCGGCCCGCGGGGGGG
>DAINND010000183.1:0-6572 GCA_036736065.1 Ilumatobacteraceae bacterium | reverse complement strand
CGGCGGTGAGGGCGCGGAGGTCTTCCAGAGCTCGTGGTTCGACGATCCCGGCGCCTATCCGGCCGTCGCCCTGTGGGGGCTCGCACTGACGCTCATCGCCGTCGGGGCGACGGCGCTGAGCCGGAAGGTCATGCGCAACTGGGTGGGGTTCGCCGTCGGCATCGGCCCGTTCGCCGTCGCCCTCTACTTCTTCTTCGTCAACATCAGCCGGATGATGCCCGCCAACCTCTGATCCGCGCCGAGCCACTGGTCGTGGCTGCGGTCCGCACCGATCAGCGGCCGCGGAACACCGGCCGGCGCTTCTCGAGGAAGGCGGTGCGCCCCTCGTCGGCATCGGCGCTGGCCCACACGGCGGCGAACGCCTGCTCGAACACCGGGTCGGAGCCTGGCGTCGGCACCGCGCGCTCGAGGGCCATCTTGTGGGTCGCCACGGTCAACGGGGCGAGCGTCGCCAACTCGTCGGCCCACACCAGCGCCTCGGCCAGATCACCGAGACGGTGCACCCCTCCGCTCGTGTGGAGGTGCTCGGCCCGGTAGCTCACTGCGCCGACGAGCATCGCCCTGGCCACCGGCCAGCCGAGCTCACGCGCCAGCCGCTCGACGGTCCAGCGGTCGACGGCCAGACCGAGGCGGGCCGCCGGGATGCCGAAGCTGCTCGTCGGCGTGGCGATGCGCAGGTCGCAGGCGATCGCGAGCTGCGTTCCCGCCCCGAGCGCCGGCCCGTCGACCGCAGCGACGGTCACCGCCGGCAGCTCGGTGAAGCCGCGCAGCGCTGCGCCGAGCGTCGCGACGAACTCGCCGCTGTCGACACCTGTCAGGTCGGCGCCCGCACTGAAGGCCGGCGGTGAGCCCGTGAGCAGCACGACGCGGGCCCCGCCCTCGGCGGCTTCGCGCTGGGCGTCGAGGAGGCCCCGCAACGTCGGGAGGTCGACGGCGTTGCGCCGCTCCGGCCGATCGATCGTGATGACGACCACCTGCTCGCGCCACTCGACACGTACCATGTGACGACTGTATGCCGCCGTCGACGAGCGACCCGCAACGCCCCGCGCCCGAAGCGGACCCGACGACCGATCCTGTCCGCGCCCGACGGCAGCGGATCGCCCGGTGGACGCAGCTGGCGAACCGGCTGGGCTACCTCGGGTTCGCCATCGCCATCGTCGTCTTCGCGATCGCCCTGGCCACCGGGTTCACCTCGACCATGGCGAGCATCGTCATCGGCTCGCTCGTCGTCGGCTCGATCCTGCTCGCACCGTCGATCGTGCTCGGCTACGCGATCAAGGCTGCCGAGCGCGAGGACCGCGAGCGCGGCATCTGACCGACGGCCACAGCGCCTCCGACCCACCTCGACACGGCCTGCGCCGCCGAGAGCGGGCGATGCTCGGTAGCCTGGGAGGCCGCTCATGAACACTCGCCTCCCGGCCGGAGAACGGCGCGAACAGATCATCGACGTGGCCCTCCCCGTGTTCGCCAAGCGGGGCTTCCACGGGGCGTCGATGAACGACGTCGCCGATGCCGCCGGAGTCACCAAGCCGGTCCTCTACCAGCACTTCGCCTCCAAGCAGGACCTCTACCTGGCGCTCATCGACGAAGTCGGCGGCCGGATGATCACCGCCATCAGCAAGGGCACCGCCGGCGCCGCCGCCGGCAAGAGCCAGACCGAGCTCGGTTTCCAGGCCTACTTCCGGTGGGTCGCCGACGACCGCGATGCCTTCCTGCTGCTGTTCTCGACCCAGGCCAACCGCGACGAGTCGGCCACCACGGCGATCCGCCGGATCACCTCCGCCGCCGCCTCGGCCATCGCCCCGCTCATCGCCGTCGACATCGGCCACGAGAAGCAGCGCACGCTCGCCCCCCGCCTGGTCGGCCTGGCCGAGGGCGTCTCGCGGCGCCTGGTCGAGCGCGGCGAGGACTTCGACCCCGACGAGCTCGCCCGCCTGGTGGCCAACCTGGCCTGGGCAGGGCTCCGCTCGATCGGCCCGACCAGCTGACCCGACGGCGGCCGATGGCCGCCGGCCGCGCCTCGGGTCGTTCAGCCGTGGACGACCAGGCCCCGGTAGGAGTCGACGAACCCGGCCCGTCGCAGCACGTCGGCGATCGGTGACCCGAGGTCGAGCGGTGCGCCGTCGACCTTGCGCACCTCGACCTTGCGGGCCCGACCCTCCTTCGCGAGCGCTGCGAGCGCCTCGGCCCACACCGGGCCGGCGAGCACCCCCGGGAAGGTGACCAGATGGTGCGAGCGGCGGTCGAACCAGGCCACCGGCCGCCCCTGCCACAGGACCACCAGCGCGCCAGCGCTACGCGCCGGGCGACCCGACGTGGCGGGCCAGGCGAGCGCCGCTCCGTAGGGCTGGGCCGGGTCGGTGGCGGCGAGCACCACCGGCGCCGGCACCACGTCCGGGTGCAGCTCGGCGTCGATCTCGTCGCGCACGGCCCGCAGCCGATCGACCGCACCCGGCACGGTGAACTGGGCTGCGCCGAGTCCGCTCACGAAGTAGCCACGTCTGGTCTGGCCACGTTCCTCGAGCACCTTGAGCACGCCGTACACCCCGGCGAACCCGCCGACGGCCCCCTCGGCGAGCACCGCTTCACGAGTGACCACCCCATGGCGCTCGAGCAGCTGCACGGCGATCGCGTGGGTGGACTCGGTGGCGGTGGGTGATGGCTGCAGGAGCGGCGCGACCAGGCTCCACCGGCCCGCCCCGGCAGGGGGGCCGATGCGCGTGGGCCGGCCGGGCCGTGGTCGGCCGCGTGGGGAGCGGCTCGCAGCGGAGTGGGCCGAGCCACCGGCGAGCACGGCGCGCAGCGGGGCGAGCGAGTCGTTCGTGACCTCGCCGGCCCACACCAGGTCCCACAGGGCGGCGAGCGCCTCGCCATCGGTGGCACCCGGCGTGGCCGCGCGCACCTGGCCCCAGAAGCTGGCGCCGCGCTGGTCGAGCAGCGTGCGGATCGCGTCGTGCAGCGGACCAGTCGGTGGCTCGAGCGCCTCGACACCCGGGGCGAGGAGCGGCAACTGGTCGGCGAAGTACAGCCGCACCCGGCCGTCGTTGGCGCCGATCGAGCCTGCACCGACCCAGACGATCTCGCCCGAGGTGCACAGCTCGTCGAGGTCGCTCGGTCGATAGCCGCGCCCGCGCATCGGCAGCACGTCGCGCTCGAGCGAGCTCGCCACCAGCGCTGCGCCCTGGAGCAGGCCGAGCGCCTCGACGAGGGCGTCGAGGCCGCGGCGCTCGCCGGGGATCGCGTGCCAGGCGACGAGGAACCGGGCGTAGGCCTCCTGCTCGACCGGCTCGACTTCGCGCCGCAGGGCGGCGAGGGAGCGGCGACGCAGCTGGCGGAGCACGTCGACGTCGCACCACTCGCGGCTCGTGCCATCGGGCCGGAACTCGCCGCGCACCACCCGTTCGTCGTGCTCGAGCGTGGCCAGCGCACCCAGCACCCGCGTGGCGGGCACACCCAGCCGACGGGCCACGTCGTCGGCCAGGAACGGAGCGTGCGTGCGCGCGTAGCGAGCCACGAGCGACTCGAGCGGCAACGGCACGGGGTCGGTGAAGGCGCGGGGCAGCCCGAGGGGCAGCGCGCAGCCGAGCGCGTCGCGATAGCGCGCCGCGTCCTCGGCGGCGATGAGCCTGACCTCCTCGGCGACCGACACTTCGGCCGCGCGGCGCTCGCGCACGAGCGCGGCCCACCACTCGGCGCCCGGCCCGTCGCAGCGCAGGTCGACCTCGGCCGCCGACAGGTCGCCGACGGTGCGCAGCACGTCGTGCAGCTCATCGGCACTGCGCGCCCGTCGGCCGTCGGTGAGCCGCTGCAGCTCGAGCTCGAGGTCGGCGAGCACCCCCGGGTCGAGCAGCTCGCGCAGCTCCTCGGCCCCGAGCAGGTCGCGCAGCAGGTCGCGGTCGAGCGCCAGCGCAGCGGCACGGCGCTCGGCGAGCGGAGCGTCCCCTTCGTACATGTAGGTCGCGATCCAGTTGAACAGCAGGCTCTGCGCGAACGGTGAGGCACGGGGCGTGTCGACGCTCACCACGCGCACCTCGCGGCTGCGGATCTGGCCGAGCACCTCGCGCAGCGCAGGCAGATCGAACACGTCCTGCACGCACTCGCGCGACGTCTCGAGCAGGATCGGGAAGCTGGGGTACTTGGACGCGACGGTGAGCAGATCGGCCGCGCGTTGGCGCTGCTGCCACAGCGGTGTGCGCCGGTCGGGCCGGCGGCGCGGCAGCAGCAGGGCGCGTGCCGCGCACTCGCGGAAGCGGGCGGCGAACAGCGAGGTGGTGGGCACGGTCGACAGCACCAGCTCGTCGACCTCGTCTGGGTCGATGAGGATCTGGTCGAGCGGCAGGGCGTCGGCTGCCTCCGGCAGACGCAGCACGATGCCGTCGTCGCCCCACATCGACTCGACCGGCAGGTCGAAGCGATCGGCCAGCCGCCGTTCGATGGCCATCGCCCACGGGGCATGGACCGGGGTGCCGAAGGGGCTGAGGATGCAGACCCGCCAGTCGCCGATCTCGTCACGGAAGCGTTCGACGACGATCGTGCGGTCGTCGGGGACCACACCGGTGGCCTCCGCCTGCTCGTCGAGGTAGGACACGACGTTGGTGGCCGCGAACGCGTCGAGGGCGTAGTCGCTCATCAACCACCCGAGGGCGTCGTCGCCGCGGTTGCGCGCGTCGCGCAGGAACGCACCGAGGGCCCGGCCGAGCTCGAGCGGGCGGCCGGGTCGGTCTCCGTGCCAGAAGGGCATCTTGCCGGGCTGCCCGGGTGCGGGCGACACGACGACCCGCTCGAAGGTGATGTCCTCGATGCGCCACGTGGAGGCGCCGAGCAGGAAGGTCTCACCGGGACGGCTCTCGTAGACCATCTCTTCGTCGAGCTCACCGACCCGGGTGCCGTCGGGCAGGAACACCCCGAACAGCCCTCGGTCGGGGATGGTGCCGCCGCTCGTGACGGCGAGGCGCTTGGAGCCGTCGCGGGCGCGCAGGGTGTCGTCGACGCGGTCCCAGACGAGGCGGGGCCGCAGCTCGGAGAACTCCTCGCTCGGGTAGCGCCCGGACAGCAGGTCGAGCACGTTGGTGAGCAGCTCGTCGCTCAACTCGGCGAAGCCGGCGGCCCGCCGCATCACCCGGGCCAGGGACGCGACGGTGCACTCCGGGGTGCTGGCGACGTGGGCGACGATCTGCTGGGCCAGCACGTCGAGCGGGTTGCGCAGGTAGCGGGTCGACTCGATGCGTCCGTCGAGCATCCGTCGGGTGACGACGGCCGCCTCGAGCAGGTCGCCGCGGTGCTTGGGGTAGATGGTGCCCCGGCTCGGCTCACCGACGGAGTGGCCGGCACGGCCGATGCGCTGCAGGCCGCGGCTGACCGCGCCCGGCGACTCGACCTGCACGACCAGGTCGACCGCACCCATGTCGATGCCGAGCTCGAGGCTGCTCGTGGCGACGATGCCGCGCAGCACTCCCCGCTTGAGCTCGTCTTCGATGACGATGCGCTGCTCGCGGGCGAGTGAGCCGTGGTGGGCCTTGACCAGCTCGACCGGCGCCGCCTCCGGGTCGACGGCGCGCAGCTCGTCGTGGTGCAGCTCGTTGAGCTTCGAGGCCAGTCGCTCGGCCTGGCGACGGGAGTTGGTGAAGATGATGGTGCTGCGGTGCCCGCGGACCTGGGCGAGGATGCGCGGGTAGATGCTCGGCCAGATGCTCGTGCGCTGGCTGGTGAGCGCTGCCGTGGCGGGGCCGCTGCGCAGCTCGACCACCTCCTTGCCGAGCTCACCCATGTCTTCGACCGGGATGACCACGTCGATCTCGAGCGGCTTGCGCACACCCGCGTCGACGATGGTGACCGGACGAGGCCGGCCGTGGTCGTCGCGCCCGCCGAGGAACGCCGCCACCTCCTCGAGCGGGCGCTGCGTGGCCGAGAGCCCGATGCGCTGGGGACCGCGCACCGTGACCTCCTCGAGCCGTTCGAGCGACAGCATGAGGTGCGCGCCGCGCTTGGTGGGGGCCAGCGCGTGGATCTCGTCGATGATCACCGTGTCGACGTTGACGAGGGTCTCGCGCGCCGACGAGGTGAGCATCAGGTAGAGGCTCTCGGGCGTGGTGATGAGCAGGTCGGGCGGGCGTCGCAGCAGCGCTTGACGGTCCTTGGCCGAGGTGTCGCCGGTGCGCATGGCGACGAGCGGTTCGACGACGGTGGCGCCGATGCGCTCGCCGGCGAGGGTGATGCCCATCAGCGGGGAGCGCAGGTTCTTCTCGACGTCGAAGGCGAGCGCGCGCAACGGGGAGATGTAGAGCACCCGGGTGCGGGCCCGGGGATCGGGGGGTGGCGTGGTGCAGAGGCGGTCGATGGCCGCGAGGAACGCCGTGAGGGTCTTTCCCGAGCCGGTGGGCGAGCAGATCAGCGTGTGCTCACCGGCGACGATGTGCGGCCAACCCTGCACCTGCGGTGGAGTGGGCTCGGGGAACGACGACGCGAACCAGGCGCGCACGGCGGGCGAGAACCGCTCGCGCACCGGATGGTCGGCCACACCCGAGCGGCTACGCCCGGGGTGTGCCGGTCGTGCTGTGCGGGACCCGGCCCGC